>NZ_JBMWDP010000061.1:0-11156 GCF_049545505.1 Stenotrophomonas sp. NPDC077421
TGCGACAGCTGCACCGAGGTGGTCATGCCGTAGGACTGCGAATAGCCCAGGCCGAACACGAAGCTGCCCGAGGTGGTTTCCTTGACGTTGTAGACCACGTCCACCTGGTCGTTGCTGCCGGTGACCTGCGGGGTTTCCACGTCCACCGCCTCGAAGTAGCCCAGGCGCTGCAGGCGGATCTTGGAGCGGTCGATCGCGGCCTGCGAGTACCAGCTGTTCTCGAACTGGCGCATTTCGCGACGCAGCACTTCGTCGGAGGTGCGGGTGTTGCCCTTGAACGTGATGCGGCGCACCTGCACGCGCGGACCCGGCACGACCTGCATGTTGATCGCCACGGTACGGTCGGCGCGGTTGCTGGTCGGGATCGGGTTGACCTTGGCAAAGGCGTAGCCGATGTTGGACAGCGAATTGGTGATCGCATCCGAGCTGAATTCCAGCAGCGCACGCGAGAACGTGTCGCCGGACTTCTGGATCACCATGCGCTCGACATCCTCCTGCGGCAGGATGGTGTCGCCGGTGACCTTGATCTCGGAAATCTTGTACTGCTCACCCTCGGTCACGCCGGCGGTGATGAACATGTCGCGCTTGTCGGGGCTGATCGACACCTGGGTGGAGTCGATGCTGAAGTCCACGTAGCCGCGGTCCAGGTACCAGGAGTTGAGCTTTTCCAGGTCGCCGGACAGCTTTTCCTTGGAGTACTGGTCGTCGCGGCGATACCACGAGGCCCAGTTGTGCTCCTTGGATTCCCAGGTTTCCAGGATGTCCTCGGAGGCGAACTTCTCGGTGCCCACCAGGTTCACGTGCTGGATCTTGGCGGCCTTGCCTTCCTTGATCGCGATGGTGATGTCCACGCGATTGCGGTCCAGCGGGCTCACGGTCGGGGTGATGTCGACGTTGTATTTGCCGCGATCGTTGTACTGGCGGCGCAGTTCCTGGGTCACGCGGTCCAGGCTCAGGCGGTCGAAGGTGCCGCCCTCGGTCAGGCCGATGTCGCTCAGGCCCTTGAGCAGCTGGTCGCTCTTGATGTCCTTGTTGCCGGTGACGGTCAGCTTGTTGATCGCCGGGCGCTCACGCACGGTCACCACCATGATGTTGCCCTGGCGGTCGATCTGCACGTCTTCGAAGAAACCGGTCTTGTACAGGGCGCGGATGGTCTCGCCGACCTTGTTGTCGGTCAGGGTGTCGCCACGCTCCACCGGGAGGTAGGTGAACACGGTACCGGAGGTGATGCGCTGCAGACCATCGACACGGATGTCGCTGACGGTGAAGGGCTCGGCTGCCTGCGCCAGGGCGGGCGCGCCGAAACCGGCGGCGAGTGCGAGGGCAAGCAGGCGGCGATTGGGGAGTCGCGTCATGTCACGTCCGGTTGGAGTCGATTTCAACATTGCGGGATGCCGGCGTGTAAGACGACGACAAAAGAAAAAAGTTCATCGCTGGGCCAGACCAAGGATGTCGTTGTAGAACGCCAATCCCATCAGTCCCGCCAGCAGCGCCAGGCCGATGTACTGACCGGCGGCCATGGCGCGCTCACTGAGCGGGCTGCCCTTGACCAACTCAATAAGGTAATACAGCAGGTGCCCGCCGTCCAAGATGGGGATGGGCAGCAGGTTGATGATGCACAGGCTCAGCGACAGCAGGGCCAGGAAATACAGGAACCAGTCCACCCCGCGCTTGGCCGTGCCATTGGCCACCTGGGCGATGGTGACCGGCCCGGACACGTTCTTCAGGGAGGCGTTGCCGGTCACGATGCGGCGCATCATGCCCAGCGAATCGCCGGCCAGGCGGGCGGTTTCGCGCAGCGCCACCGGCACGGCGGCGAACGGGCCGAACTTCAGCTCGGCGTCGTAGGCCGGGGCATGGCCCTGCGGGAAGGCGATGCCGAGCTGCCAGGTCGCCTGGCCGCGCGGACCCTTGCCCGCCTGGGGGGTGACCTCGAGCGCCAGCCGTTCACCGGCACGCAGCACGTCGATCATGCCCGCGCCACCGCGCTGGCCAAGCGCCAGCACCTGGGCCGGCACCTGGTCGGCCGCTTCGATGCGCTGGCCGTCCACGGCCACGATCAGGTCGCCCGGCAGCAGCACGCCGTCCGCCGCCGAGCCCGGCACCACGCTGTCCACCAGTGCCGGCTGCAGCCAGTACTGCCAGTTCAGGCCCGCCAGCACCGGAACACGGCGCTCGTCGAAGCCGGCCGGCAGCTGTGACAGCGGCAGGATGCGGGTGCGCTGCTGGTCCTGGGTGTCCAGCACCTCGACCTGCGCGTCCTTGCGGTCCATCGCCGCCGTGGTCAGGGCCATGCTGGCCTCGCCGGCGGTGACGACGTCGCGCCCGTCCACCCGCAGCACCCGGTCGCCGGCCTGGAGGCCGGCGGCCTGGGCCATGCCCGTGGTGCGGCCGATGGTGGCCGAATAGTCCTGGCGACCGATCACGAACATCGCCCAGAGCAGGGCCACGCAGAGCAGCAGGTTGGCCAGCGGGCCGGCGGCCACGACCGCGATCCGCTGCCAGACGGTCTTGTTGTTGAAGGCCTGCGAGCGCTCGGCCAGCGGTACCTCGACCTCGCGCTCATCGAGCATCTTCACGTAGCCACCGAGCGGAATGGCGGCAATCGCGAATTCGGTGCCGGCGCGGTTGCGGCGCATCCACAGGGGCCGGCCGAAGCCGACAGAGAAGCGCAGTACCTTCACCCCACAGCGGCGCGCGACCCAGTAGTGGCCAAACTCATGGAAGGTCACCAGCAGCCCAAGGCTGACGATCATCCACCAGACCGATCCGATGAAGTCACCCATGAGCGATGGCAAAGTAAGAGGGAGCGTCGGGCATTCAGGCGGGGTCGATGGCGGCTTCGGTGATCTGGCGGGCACGGCGGTCCGCGCTCAGCAGGACCTCCAGTGTATCGGCGGACTCCACCGACAGTGTTGACAGAGCGTTAGCCACCAGCGCCGGAATGGCAAGGAAAGCGATCCGACCCTGAAGAAACGCTGAAACCGCCACTTCATTGGCCGCATTGAGCACGGCCGGCGCGGTACCGCCGGCGGCCATCGCCTGCCACGCAAGCTTCAGGCAGGGGAAGGCGTCGGTGTCGGGGGCCTCGAAATCCAGCCGTCCCTGGGTCAGCAGGTCCAGCCCGCCGACACCCGAGTCGATCCGGCGGGGCCAGCCCAGGCCGACGGCCAGCGTGGTGCGCATGTCCGGCAGGCCGAGCTGGGCCAGGGTGGACCCATCCACGAACTCGACCAGCGAGTGGACCAGGCTCTGCGGGTGCACCAGCACGTCGATGCGCTCGCCGGGCACGTTGAACAGGTGGTGGGCCTCGATCACTTCCAGGCCCTTGTTCATCAACGTCGCCGAATCGACCGAGATCTTCGGCCCCATCGACCATTTCGGGTGCGCCACGGCCTGGGCCGGAGTGACGTCGGCCAGCTCGGCGCGGCGGCGGCCGCGGAACGGGCCACCCGAGGCGGTGAGGATGATGCGGCGGACGCCGGCCCCGTCCAGGCTGGCGTCACAGGAGCGCAGGCACTGGAAAATGGCGCTGTGCTCGCTGTCGATCGGGATGATCTCGGCGCCGGCCGCGGAAGCCTGGCGCATCAGCAGTTCGCCGGCCAGCACCAGCGACTCCTTGTTGGCCAGCAGGATGCGCTTGCCGGCCCGGGCTGCGGCCAGCGTGGACGACAGCCCGGCCGCGCCGACAATGGCCGCCACCAGGGTGTCGCAGGCATCGCTGGCGGCCAGGGCATCCAGTGCGGCCGCCCCGGCATGCGCCTCGGTGGCCAGCCCGGCGGCCTGCAGGCCGGCGCGAAGGGCCGGATACAGGGTCGCGTCGGCGATCACCGCGTGATCGGGCCGATGCGCCACGCACAGCGCGACCAGCGCGTCGACCTGACGGCCGGCAGCCAGCACGCTGGCGCGATACCGGTCGGGATGGCGTGCCATCACGTCCAGCGCGGATGCGCCGATCGAACCGGTGGCGCCGAACACGGCGACCTGGCGGGGGGTGTTGACGCTGGTCATGCTCAGAATCCGAAGATCTCCTTGCCGAGGGCGAAGACCGGCAGGGCGGCCAGCACGCCGTCGACGCGGTCCAGCACGCCGCCGTGGCCGGGGATGATGTGGCCGGAGTCCTTGGCGCCGGCGTGGCGCTTGATCAGGCTCTCGAACAGATCACCCAGCACCGAGGCGAACACGGTGACGACAGCGGTGATGGTCAGGCCCACCAGGTGGCCGCTCTCGACCCCGGCGATGAAACCGAAGCCCAGCGCGACCAGCAGGCCGGCGACCATGCCGCCGCCCAGGCCTTCCCAGGTCTTGTTGGGGCTGATCCGCGGCGCCAGTTTGGTGCGGCCGAAGGTGCGGCCGGCAAAGTAGGCGCCCGAATCGGCTGCCCACACCACCGCCAACGCGGTCAGCAGCCACAGGTGGCCGTTGCTGCCGCTGGCATGGATCAGCACCAGCGAGGCCCAGGCCGGGACGATGGCCAAGGTGCCGGCGAGCAGCTTGAGCGCACGCGCCGGGCTGCTCGGGCTGGCGCCGAAGTTGAAGAAGCGCAGCCATACCAGGGCCAGCACCCACCAGCCGATGCCGATCAGTGCGGCGATCTGGTACAGCACCAGCGAGCCGTCGCCGGCCCACACGATCAGCACCATCAGCACCAGGTTCAGGACCAGCAGCACGGTGCGGGCGAGGGTGTCGTCGACATCGGCCAGCTTCAGCCATTCCCACAGGCCGATCAGGAACACGGCGGCGGCGGCGGCGGCCAGCCACGGGGTCGGCAGCAGCAGGATGGCCGCAATGGCGACCGGCGCCATGATCAGTGCGGCGATGACTCGGGTTCTGGTCATGGGGTCGTGGTCTCGGTGGCCAGGGCGGCGATCTGGGCGCTGGTCAGGCCGAAACGACGTTCACGCGCGGCGTAGGCATCCAGGGCCTGCTGCAGGACGGCGGCATCGAACTCGGGCCACAACACGTCGGTGAACCACAGTTCGGTATAGGCCAGCTGCCACAGCAGGAAATTGCTGATGCGGGTGTCGCCGCCGGTGCGGATGAACAGATCCGGTGGCGGCAGGTCGGCCAGCGCGATGCGGCTGCCGAGCAGGGCTTCGTCGATCTGCTCGGGCAGCAGGCGACCGGCCGCCACTTCGGCGGCAAGGTCGCGCGCGGCCTGCGCGATGTCCTGGCGGCCGCCGTAGCTGGCCGCGATGTTCAGGGTCATCGCGCGGTTGTCGGCGGTGCGTTGTTCGGCCAGCTGCATGCGGCTGACCAGGCCGGCGCCGAAGCGCTGGCGGTCGCCGATGAAGCGTACGCGGACCCCGCGCCGGTGCAGCTCGTCCACTTCGCGATCGAGCGCATTGAGGAACAGCTTCATCAGCGCATCCACTTCCTCCTGCGGCCTCCCCCAGTTCTCACTGGAGAAGGCGAACAGGGTCAGCACGGCGATGCCGCGCTCCAGGCAGAAGTCGATGGTGCGATTGACCGCGCGCGCGCCGGCACGATGGCCGATCACGCGCGGGCGACGACGCTTCTGTGCCCAGCGCCCGTTGCCATCCATGATGATGGCCAGGTGGCGGGGCAGGGGCGCGGCAGTGCCGCTGGACGGGGCTGAGGTCATGGGGGCTCAGACCGCCATCAGTTCCTTTTCTTTCTCTGCCACGACACTGTCGACGTCCTTGATGGACTTGTCGGTCAGCTTCTGGATGTCGTCTTCACCGCGCTTCTTGTCGTCTTCGCTGATCGACTTGTCCTTGAGCAGCGCGGCGATCGCCTTGTTGGCGTCCTGGCGGATGTTGCGGATGGCGATCTTGGCGCCTTCGCCTTCCTTCTGCACCTGCTTGCCCAGCTCCTTGCGGCGCTCCTCGGTCGGCGGCGGCAGGTTCAGGCGGATCACGGTGCCGGCCACGTTCGGGGTCAGGCCGAGGTCGGAGGCGTAGATGGCCTTCTCGACGTCCTTGATCATGCCCTTGTCGAACAGCGTGATGACCAGCGAATGGCCCTCGGAGACGCTGATCGACGCGACCTGGTTGAGCGGCGTGTCGGTGCCGTAGGCCTTGACGGTGATCCGGTCCAGCAGCGACGGCGATGCGCGGCCGGTGCGGATGGAGGTGAGGGTGTGCTTCAGAGCATCGATGCTCTTTGCCATGCGCGTCTGCGCGTCCTGCTTGATATCGTTGAGCATCGCCCGAATCCTGGATGTAACTGGAATCGGGCGATTATAGGCGAATACGGGCCGATACCGGGCCCATCGGCACCAGTTCCGCGCCGCTGCGTGGGCTGCGGTTGCGGAATCGGTGCCGTTTGCCGGGGGCGCGGGGGTCAGGCAGCGCTGTCGCGGCCCTGCACCAGGGTGCCGATGTTCTCGCCGTGCAGGATCTTCAGCAGTTCGCCCGGCTGGCCCATGTCGAACACGCGCAGCGGCAGGTCGCTGTCGCGCGCCAGTGCGAAGGCGGCGGTGTCCATCACTTCCAGGCCGCGGCGGATCACTTCGTCGTAGCTCAGCGTGTCAAAGCGCACGGCATCGCTGTACTTGTTGGGGTCCTTGTCGTAGACGCCATCGACCTTGGTGGCCTTCAACAGCAGATCCGCGCCGATCTCGATGGCGCGCAGGGCGGCACCGGAGTCGGTGGTGAAGAACGGGCTGCCGACGCCGGCGGCGAAGATCACCAGGCGACCCTTTTCCAGGTGCCGGATGGCGCGGCGGCGGATGTAGTCCTCGCACACATCGTTGATCTTGATCGCGCTCATCACGCGCGCCTTGGCGCCGAGCTTTTCCAGCGCATCCTGCATGGCCAGCGCGTTGATCACCGTGGCGAGCATGCCCATCTGGTCGCCGGTGACGCGGTCCATGCCGCCTGCGGCCAGGCCGGCGCCGCGGAAGATGTTGCCGCCGCCGATGACCAGGGCGACTTCAGCCCCGGCCTGCTGGGCCTCGAGCACTTCACGCGCCAGCCGGTGGATCACTTTGGGGTCGATGCCGTAGTCCTCGTCTCCCATCAGCGCCTCCCCGGAAACTTTCAGCAGGATGCGGCGATAGGTGAGATTGGACATGGTGGCCTCTGGATGCGTGGAAAACGCGGGAATTCTACTGGAAGCCGGGCCGCGGAGCAGGATTATTTTGCTGCACTGCGGCGTCCGTGGCGGGACCGCCGGGGGCCTGTCGTCACGGCCCCGTTCAGGCCGGGGCGGAGCTCGGGGAGCGAGCGATGACGCGGTTGCGGCCCAGGTTCTTGGAGCGGTACAGCACGTCGTCGGCGGCCTTCAGCAGGTCCTGAACATCGGCAAAACGCTCGTAACCGCCCTGGGTCGCCACGCCGGCCGAGAAGGTCACGAACAGGGGGCCTCCCTCCAGTTCGGCCATCGGCGTGTTGACGATGTTGGCCAGGACCCGGCGTACCACTTCCAGGGCCACCGGTTCGGTGGTGTTGGGCAGCAGGGCGATGAACTCCTCGCCGCCGAAGCGGGCCACGGTGTCGCTGTTGCGGAGCTGCTCCTGCAGCTTGCTGGCGAACATGCGCAGGACCTGGTCGCCCATCAGGTGGCCGTGGGCATCGTTGATTTTCTTGAAGTCGTCCAGGTCGATGAAGGCCACCGACAGGGGCCAGCCGTGCCGGGTGGCGCGCAGGAACTCCTGTTCCAGCACGGCCTCGAGCTGGCGGCGGTTGAGGACGCCGGTCAGGGCATCGCGATGGGCCTGCTCGGCCAGCCGGTTGGCGCGCGCCTCGAATTCATCGGCGCGCTTGCGGGCCTGGGCGGCGTCCTGCATCTCGCGCAGGTTGCGCAGGGTGGCCAGTTCCTGGGCGTGGTCGATCAGCTGCTGGACGCGCGCCGGGGAGAACAGGGTGGTCTCGAACAGGGCGCCGATGTCCGGCAGCGCTTCGCTGATGCGCGCCAGGACCTGGTCGAACTGGGCGCTGTCCAGCTGCAGCCGGGTATTGACCAGCTGCAGGGCGTGTTCGCGGGCCGCATCGGCGTCGCGGCTCAGCCAGATGTCGGCTACCGCGCCCGAGACGGCGACGCAGGCCTGGAAGGTGTCTTCGGTGGCCTCGGGCTGCTCGCTGCGCGCGATGCTCTCCACCAGGTAGCGCGGCAAGGCCCACGCTTCGGCGATCCAGGCGCCTACGTCGGCATGGCTGCAGGCGAGGTGTTCACGTTCCAGTGCCACCAGCGCGTCGTTGTCGGCGGCCTGGCGGAGCAGGGGCAGATAGCGTTCCGGCTCGGCCTGGGCCAGCGCAAGCACGCCGATGTCCTGCAGCAGGCCGGCCAGCATCAGCTCTTCGGCCTTGCGCAGACCCCGCGCCTGGCCGAGCAGGCTGGCGGCGAGGGCGCTGAGAATGCTGCGTCGCCATGCGCGTTCGCGCAGGTCCTGGCCTTCGCCCGGGCCGGTGAGCCCCTGGGTCACGGTGAAGCCAAGGGCGAGGCTGACGGTGGCGTTGAGGCCGAGCATGGTCAGTGCCTGGCCGAGGTTTTCGATCCGGCGGCGGCTGGCGTACAGCGGCGAGTTGGCGATGCGCAGCATGCGCGCGCTCAACGCCATGTCGATGGCGATGATGTCGGCGGCAGTGGTGATGTCCGCTTCCGGGTCCTGCGCCAGCTCGATGATGCGCAAGGCGATACCGGGTGGCGAGGGCAGGTTGCGGCAGAGCGCCAGGGCGGCTGTCAGCTCGGGAGGCATGGCGGGGCTATTGATGTGTTGTGGCAAGAATACATGGTGTGCGTCACAGATTTGATCGTGGATTCTTGCGTTGTTATGGAAACTGGCGTTGGCAATGGTGCGCCGAGGCGCCATGCAAGGCAAAACCAGTGGGCAGACTGCAGGGGGCAGGCGCGACAGGTTCTTTGGTAACACATCCGCCGACGAATGGGGGAGTGGCGGGCGAGAGGTGGGGGCCTGGGGTTCGAAGGCGTGCGCCGTTGGGGCGGTGGGCGCTACCATTCGCGGTCTCAATCTCAAGGACGTTGTCCCCATGACCGTGAAGTCGCTTCAGGAGTTTCTGTCCACCACGCAGGAAAAGGATGTGAGCGCCGACGCGTTCGAGCTGGAAAGCCCGCGGATGCTGGAGGTGCGTGTCGATGGTCTGGTGTGGGCCAAGGCGGGGTCGATGGTGGCGCGCAAGGGCGGGGTGAAGTTCACCCGCCAGGGCATCCTGGAGCAGGGGCTGGGCACGCTGCTGAAGAAGATGGTCAGCGGCGAAGGCCTGCAACTGATGAAGGTGGAAGGGCAGGGGCGGGTGTACCTGGCCGATGCGGGCAAGAAGGTGACGCTGCTGCGGTTGGCGGGCGAGTCGATCTTCGTCAACGGCAACGATGTGCTGGCCTTCGAAACCGGGATCGAGTCGAAGATCACGATGATGAAGAAAGTGGCGGGGATGCTGTCCGGCGGGCTGTTCAACATCAGGTTGAGCGGGCACGGCATCGTGGCCGTGACGTCGCACTACGAGCCGATGACGCTGCGGGTGACGGCGCAGGGCGGGCCGGTGTTCACCGATCCGAACGCGACGGTAGCGTGGTCGGGTTCGCTGTCGCCGGAGGTGGTGGCGGATGTGTCGCTGGGCACGCTGGTCGGTCGCGGCTCGGGCGAGAGTCTGCAGATGAAGTTCGCCGGCGAAGGCTGGGTGGTGGTGCAGCCCTACGAAGAAGTGTCGTTCCAGTCAAAGGGCTGAGGGGCGCTGCAACGTCAACGGCGGCGATGTCACGCGCAGAGGCGTGGAGCAAAAAAAAAGCCCGGCGTCAGCCGGGCTTTTTCGCTATCGCGCTGGAGGCGATGATCAGGCCAGACCGGCCTGCTTCATCACTTCGGCCGCGTAGTCTTCCACGACCTTCTCGATGCCTTCGCCAACGGCCAGGCGCTTGAAGCCGACCACGTCGCCGCCGGCCGCCTTCAGCACCTGCTCGACCGACTGGTTGGTGTCCAGCACGTACGGCTGGCCGTACAGGGTCACTTCGTTGACGATCTTGGCGATCTTGCCGCTGATGATCTTTTCCAGGATGTCGGCCGGCTTGGACTTGTCCTTGTCGGACATCTTGGCCAGTTCGATTTCCTTTTCCTTCGCCACGAAGTCGGCCGGCACATCGGCCGCCTTGTTGTGCGGCGGGTTCATGGCAGCCACGTGCATGGCCAGGCCACGGGCCAGCTCGGCGTCGCCGCCGGCCAGTTCAACCAGCACACCGATGCGGCCGCCGTGCACGTAGGCAGCGACGTTGTTGGTCGATTCCAGACGCACGATGCGACGCACGTCGACCTTCTCGCCGACCTTGGCGATGACGGCGGCGCGGGCTTCTTCGATGGTCTCGCCGGTCGGCAGCTTGGCGGCCTTCAGCGCGTCGATGTCGGCAGCGCCCGAGCTCAGGGCGGTGGCGGCAACGGCCTTGGAGAAGTCCAGGAAGTTGCTGTCCTTGGCGACGAAGTCGGTTTCGGAATTGATCTCGACCAGCACGGCCTTGTTGCCGTCCTGGGCGGCAACGATGATGCCTTCGGCAGCAACGCGGTCAGCCTTCTTGTCGGCCTTGGCCAGGCCCGACTTGCGCAGCCATTCGGCCGAGGCGTCGATGTCGCCGCCATTTTCGGTGAGTGCCTTCTTGCACTCCATCATGCCGGCGCCGGTGCGCTCGCGCAGTTCCTTGACCAGGGAAGCAGTGATTTCCACGGGATTTCCTCACGAAAGAAAGGGGTTGGGCCGGCATGGTGGCCGGCCCGTGTGACAGTGTCCTGTCGTCGCGCCGTTGGCAGCGGACAGGATCGGTGGGCGCGTGGCGCCCACCAGGGGCCTGGATCAGGCCTGGGCTTCGCCCTTGTCGGCAGCGGCCTTCTTGGCCGGAGCGCGACGAGCCGGCTTGCCTTCTTCGGCGGCCGCGGCTTCGGCGAACTCTTCTTCACGGACGGTGGCGGCGTGCGGCGCAGCAGCCTTGCCTTCCAGCACGGCGTCGGCAGCGGCGCGGGCGTACAGCTGCACAGCGCGGATGGCGTCGTCGTTGCCCGGGATCGCGTAGTCGACCAGTTCCGGGTTGTAGTTGGTGTCGACGACAGCGATCACCGGGATGCCGAGCTTCTTGGCTTCCTTGATGGCGATGTCTTCGTGGCCGATGTCGATGACGAAGATCGCGTCCGGCAGACGGTTCATGTCCTTGATGCCGCCCAGCGAGGCTTCCAGCTTGTCACGCTCGCGACG
>NZ_JBMWDP010000062.1:0-10961 GCF_049545505.1 Stenotrophomonas sp. NPDC077421
AAGCCCGACCGCTTCGCAACGCGATTTCGAGCCTCATCGCGGATGATGTTCCCTGCCTTGCGCATACCAGTGCGCAGGGGTTTCCCACGGACGTCGTCCGGCAACCCGCGCAGGGTATCCAGCAGCCCCTTCAAGCCATGCAGCACCAGGTCTTCAGCCATCAGCGACCCCTGCAACCACCATCAGCGTCAGCCACTGCCGCGCGGTCGGGTCCGGGAGCACTGCGCGGATGGCATACGCCTGTCCATCGAACAGAACGCGCATCGAGGACAGAACGCCAGGGATGTATGGGATCTCCATGCGGGCAGTGACCTCGCCATGCTCGGCGCTTGCCGCCGTGAATTCGCGCCCCGATAGCGGAACCACTTCCGCCGGCAGATCCTTCTGCCAGTCCCTCCACACTCTGGTGTCGCCGCCCAGGGGCTGCCGGATGACGTCGTGGTTCTGCAGCGTGACGCGATGCCTGTACTTCCCACGGCGCGCCATCACACGCCCCAGGTGACGCGGTAGGGGTTCAGCAGCCGCATCACGGCCGGATTGTCTGAGTGAATGGTGCCGGTCACCGAGGCCTCGCGAAGCGCGTAGCTGTCACCGACCAGCAAGCGCGCCGCCTGTTTGAGCGACTCCGGCACCGGAACCTGTTCTGGCGGATTGCCCCCATCGGTCCAAGGGATTGACCGCCCAATGTACTGCTCAATGTAATCCTGGGCGGCGTTGATGTAGTCGGTGATCAGCTCATCATCCAGGTCATGGATGAGAACCAGATGTCGCCGTGCGTCGGCCAGTTCAATCAGCATGGTTCATTCCTTAGGAAGCGCCGCAATAGCCGAGGCAATCGCCTCCAACACGGTCTTTCTTGCCTTGTCGCCCTTCGACTGCTCGGCCTCAAGGGCCGCTGCAAGGGTGCCCATATCTACAACCGTGGCCAGCTCGGCGATCACGTCCGAAGCATTCTGGCCAACCAGGGCCGCGCCAGTGCGCGCCAAGGGGGCACTGCCAACGGAGGCGGATAGCGAACCGGGGATCAGAGCGACGAGACCTCGCTTAACGAGCAGATCGGCATGCTGGGGCGACACCTCAAACTTATGACCGCGACTTCGATGGCCACCGTGTTCAAACGAGCTGAGAGCCCTCACTTTCGCCATGTTCTTCTCCTACGCGGGGCAAGGTCCTCGCCTTGCCCCGCGACTACGTTACGGGCCGTCCACCACCGGCAGGCCGGCGAAACCGCCCTTCACGAAAGCTTCGGGACGGAACACGGTCAGCCCGACGTCCTCTTCACAGAGGATGGTCACCATGTTCTTCACGAAGTTGTCGCGGTCCTGGTTGGAGACCGTGATGTTCGCCTGCTCACGGTCCCAGCCCTGCGCGCCCAGCTTGAAAGCACCGGTCAGGAATTCGCCGGTATCCATCGCCTTGGTCGCCACCACCGGACGCGCCCACAGGCCGGGCACTGCCAGGCCGCGCGGCGTGGCGAACAGGTAGGCGTTCTCGGTGGTCTTCGAAAGCTCGACGGTCGTCCAGTCGATCGGATTCAGCACGATGCCGTCGGCTTCGTACTCGGCCAGCGTCACCTGGAGCATGGCGATGCGGATGCGGTCGATCGCGGTCTCGTTCTGCACCACCACACCGGGGTTGGCGTACGCAGTCGCCTGGGTGTACAGCCCGTTGATGTTGAGGCCGACGCCCGAGCCTTTGAGCAGCTGCCCCTCTTCCTTCAGCTTCAGGCCGTACATGAGGCGACCATTGATGTAGGCCTGCAGCATTCCGGCGTCGCGCAGCACCTGCTTGGACGCACGGATCCAGTGGGCAATCGTGGCGACCTTCGACGAGTCCAGCTCGAAGGCCAGGTCAGACTCGGGCTTCGGGTTGACCGGGTTCTCGGCCACGACTTCGGCGTTGTTGGTGAATCCGGTTTCCCGCACGTATTCCAGGCTATCCGACGTGGTCGTGCCCCACGTGAGCAGATCGCGAAGGAACAGGCGCTGGTTCGGGGTAGCCACGACCCCCGGGATACGGTGGGGCTCGATCAGGTTGCCGGCCGACGCGTCCTCGCGGGTGATGGCGGCCTTCACCGTGAAGCTGCCCTGCATGCCCGGATTGAAGTTCTTGCACACATCGGAGGTCGCTACGACTTCACCGATGGTGCGCGCCTTGGCCGGCGCACCCCCGCCCTGCTCGAGCTTGGCGATCACCTGCTGGGCTGCCTGGAGGTTGGCCTGCAGTTCGCCCTGGGCGGTCAACAGCTGGTCAACCTTGGCCTTCGTTTCTTCGGACAGCTGTGCATGCGCGCTGATGTCGGCCTTGGCCTGTTCCGCGTGCTTCTTCAGCTGCTCATTCACCTGCCCGAGGCTGGCGTTGATGTTCTTGATGTCGTCGTCGATCTGGGCCATTGAGGCTCTCCTTACAGAATGGTGGTGAGGTTCGCGGCCAGCGCCGCAGTGGTCGTGAAGCCGGCAGCGTCACGCTGGCCGTGTTCGGTGGGCTCGCCCTCACCGCCGCCAGCGGGATCGCCCGCGCTGGACTTGAATTGACTGATCAGACGCATTGCCTCGGACTTGGGCATGCCCGACGCCCGGAGCGCTGCCTCCATCCGGCGAACTGCTGACGCGTTCTTGCCGTCGTCTTTCTTGCTGATTTCGTCAGAATCGAGTAACGAATCGGCAAAGCCTTGCGATACAGCGGCGCTGCCGCCGATGTAGGACTCACGATCCATCAGCTTCTGCATCGCCTTGACGTCCTCACCGGTCCTGGCGGCGTATACGTCGGCCATCGCCTGGTCGAACGGCTCCAACTGGTCCGCGATCTCACGCAGCTCGTGTCGATTGCCCGCCGCGAGCAGCCAGCAGTTGTGGATCATCAGGAAGCCAGCTCGCGCAATCTGAACCTTGTCACCGGCCATACCTATGATGGACGCGGCCGACGCAGCGATTCCCATCACCTTCACGGTGACCTCGCCGGGGTGCTCGCGAAGCATTGAGTACATGGCAAGGCCTTCGAACATGTCCCCGCCCGGCGAGTTGATTGCGACGGTCACCGGTCCTTTGCCGAGCGATCGCAGAGCAGCGGACATGCGTTTGGCGGTGAATCCGCCCCCAGTCCACCAGTCCTCACCGATGACGTCGTAGATGCCGATCGTTCGGTCCTCATCGCCTTCCGCGGCGGCACGAATGCTGGAGTCCCAACGATCGAAGGCAGCCGGTGCGATGTAGCTGCGCACGTCCATCTGCGGCCGTCCGCTGGGGACGCCCGGCGTTGCACGGATAGTCATCTCTTATTCCTTGCTGGTGGTGTCAGGCACGCCGAGGAACGCGCGCATCGATGCGCGGGCTGCGTTGCCGTCTTCGGCTTGGCCAAGTTTGTCGAGCGGTGCCAGCGCCGTCTGGACGGTCAGCACAGCCGCGTTGCCCCCCATCGGTTCACGGTCTTCCAACTCGCGAACCTCGTCGCGGGTGAGGATGCCGTTGTTCACCATCGACGCGTAGAACGCTGCACGGCCAGCACTGTCCGCACGCAGCAAGCCCTCCACCGCGAATTTGGGGTAGTACCGGAGCCTTTCGGCGGGCGTCAGCAGGTCTTTGCTGATCGCCTGCTCTATACGCCTCAGCCAGGGGCCCAGGGTGAACGTAAGGAACCCGATCATCTGCTGCTCAATCCCGGTGCCCCAGCTTGTCGACTTCTCGCTATGGCCCACCATGAAGGGCGGGACGCGGAACCAACGGCAAATCTCTTCCACCGAGAACGCCCGGGATTCAAGGAGCTGGGCGTCGGCGGGATTGATGCCAACGGTCTTGATCTCAGACCCAGCCTCAAGGATTACGGGGCGTCCCGCGTTCACCGCGCCACTCAATGCTTCAAGAGTTTTCCGCGCGTCGTCTCGCTGGTCGGGCTTCAGCACGGCAGGGAAAGTGATTGCGGTTGTCGGCAGAAGCCCCTTGGCGAACGTACCGCTCGCGGCCCGATCTGCGCCGATGGCGGCACCGAATACTTCCGCCCCGTAGGCAATGACTGAGACGCCATCCTTTCCGTCCAACGAGAAGCCGGGGATGCTCCATATCCGATCATTCTGGATCTCCCTCTGCAGCCCCTCCTCGTCGGTGTATCGCCACACTTTCACACCGTCACGCCTGAAGCTGGTAAGCCGGTCTGGATGAAGGAACTGGAGACCGACAAGCCGACCACCGATAGTCAGCTTCTCGCACCTAGCGTTACCCCGCAGCAGCATTGCCGCCACGCTCGCCTCCCAATGCACTGCTGCGGTCGTGTCGGCGTTGGGCTGATCGTGGAGAATGAAATGAAGCGGATGGTGGCTTGCGACGCGCTTCCCACTGCTGGTCTTTTCGAACATCGAGAGGGGAAGCGTAGAGATCGTCTCAGAGATCAACCGTACGCACGACCATACTGCGGACAGCTTCAGCACCGTCTGCTGGTTCACCGGGACGCCTGCTGCGGAACTGGAGCCGAAGAAGTCGGACCAGAAGTCGCCATCGGTCAATTGGATAGGTACACCGAGCCATTTCAGGGCCGCCGCCCGCAGGCGACCCGGCTTTGCTGAGCGCGCCTTCATCCGATCACCGGACTCGCGAGGAAGGCGCTCGCGTCATCTTCCGCTGCTACTGGCATGCTCAGGCCCACGGCCATCAGCAGGGTCGCCATGTCGTCAATCTTGTCCGGTGAACGCTTCTTGTCGGGCTTCATGTTCAGGTTTCCGTCCTTCACCGCGATGAGATTGGAAGCACACCAGTTCAGCACTGGGTCGTTCCCGTGTTGGATGCTTTTGCTGATATAGGCCCGTTCCAGCTCCTGCATCGCCGGGTGGTAGTTCTTCGTGGTCTGGTTGAACTCGATCAGCGGGTGGCCATCGGCCAGCAGCCGTTGGCTGATCTCCTGGGCATTCCACTTGTCGAAGCCAATCGCCAAAGGTCCGAATCTGTCGATGTCCTCGCGGATACGGCGCTCGACCACCGCGTAGTCGGTTACCTCTCCCTCGGTGACTTCAATCAGGCCGGCTGCCACCCAACCCGCGTAGGGCACGACGCCGCGCTCTGTGCGCGCGCGCACAGCTTCCGAGGGGACGAATCGACGGCCCCAGGTGTAGTACACGCCGTCGACCTTCCAGACCAGCCTCCAAGAAGTCAGGTCCAAGGTGCTGGCCAGGTCCAACGCCCCCCAGCATGGATGGCCGGCGAGCCAGTCGAGGTCGATACGGCCGCCGCACCTCTGCCATTTCGTCAGGTCCACCCATCCCGTGGCTGAAGACGCTGGGCGGTTGAGCCGCTTGATCTTGAACTCGGCCAGCTTGGACGGCATCTGCCGCGCCTCGACGGCTTCCTTGCGGATCGCCTTCAACAGGTGCGGGTTCGCGTCCATGAGCGGGTTGGCCTTTGGCCACGCCGACTCGTCGAACTCGTCGTCCTCGTCGTCAACCGCAAAGAACACCACCAGGAAGTGGTCGGCCGAGTCTCCCAGGACACCTTGCAGCACCTGCTTTGCGAACTGCCGAATCTCGCCCCAGGGTCCGGGGTTGGTATATCCCTCGGTCGTGGTGTACAGCCACAGGGGGTTGCTCCGCGCGCCTGCTGCGGAGGTCAAAACGTTCAACAGGTCTGCCGACTTGTGAGCGTGGATCTCGTCCAAGCCAACATGCGACGGGTTCAGGCCGTCCTGCGTACTCGCCTTGGAGTTGATTGGCTTGAACGTTGCGCCCGTCTCCACCCGGCTAATCGCGTTGGCCCAGCACGCAAGCCCGAAGGCCTCCTGCAGGTCGGGCGTCTTCTCGGTCATCCGCTTGGCGACGTTGAAGATGATCCGCGCCTGGCTGCCGGTCGTCGCCGCCGAGATGATCTGGGCACCCTCTTCTTCTTCACAGCACTGGCAGTAGAGCAGGATCGCCGCGGCCAACGTGGACTTGGCGTTCTTGCGGGCCACCGCGAACAGAGCCGACGTGAAGCGTCGGCTGCCATCGAGGTTGCGGAAGCCAAAGAGCTGCACCACGAAAAACACGTGGGAGCGGTGCAGCTCGATTTCGGGCCGTGCCCATTTCCCTTCAACGTGCGGAAGCTTCTCGATGAAGTCGCATGGGTCGCATGCGTGCCACTCATCGAACAGGAAGGGTGGCCGCTTCCGCTTGGCGCGCTTGAGGTCCGCGAGGAACCGCTTGCCGGCCAACCGAATCCACTTGCCGAACTTCTTGCCCTTCTTGTCGGCTACCGCCTCTTCTGCGTATGCCGTGGCGATACCAACGTAATCACGCACGGGTCTTCCGCTTCGCACCGTTGTTGGCGAAGGCGTTCCCAGCTTTCTCGACGTCGCCTGACGGCCTGACCTTGCCCTGCGCAACTGGGGTCAGACCGAAGTCGTTCATCAGGCCGCGCAGCTGCGACACCATCGACGCTACCGGCGCCAGGCCGGCGGCGTAGAGCTGCACAGTATTGCCATGCAAGGCGCACAGCTGGCCGAAGGCGGACAGGCCGGCTTCGGTGAGCAGCTTGTTCGCATGGAGGATTGGCGCCAGGCGGTTCCATTCCTTGACGGCATGAGGGTTCGGCATCCAGTCCGGCGCCGGCGGCACGTCAGACACCAGCGGCAGCTCGGCAGCGGCCGCCGGCGGGGCGCGGTCAGGGCGATCCGTGCCGGCCACCACTTTCAGCGATGTCGGTTTGCGGGGGTTCGCCATGTTCGTTCCGAGGGGCGGCATGTTCACCGCGAAAAAATGGTTTTTCTCAACTGACGGTGCAAATAAACACCTGGGCGCACGTATCGGGACGCGTTCAGGTCGAACTTTCGACCACCCCCCGTTCAGGTTTCTGTGGGTAACTCATTTCGCCGGCCATCGTTCAGGTTTCTGTGGATAAGTGCGTGACGCTCGCCTGTTCCCGAAACCACCGTCCTCTCGCGCGGTCTTGGCGCTGTGGCAGGGCCGGCATAGACCCTGCAGGTTCGACAGGTCGTTGTTCCGACTGTCGCCGTCCCGATGGTCCACGTGGCTGGCGGCGGTAGTCCGGCCTTCTGCCATGCACGCGACGCATAGCGGTGACTGAGACAGCACCACGGCGCGCAGTCTCAGCCAGTAAGTGGAATTGGTGGCGAGCGCGCGCTCGGCCTGCCGATTGCGCTCCGGTGGTGCATGCTGCTTCACGGCGCCGCCGTGTGGCCGGTGCCTTGGCGCTCGACTTGGCATCAGTAAGGCTTCCCGTCCATGTCAGTGCGCGGCGGGTCCGCGTCATCGGCGACAGGCGTGCCCACCTCTTCTCCCAGGAGCAGCGCCACTGACTGAACCAAGAGCGCGATCTGTTCTGCCTGCTGCGCGATCGTTGTCTGCTGCGCCTCAATGGCCAGCACCAGGCGCTCAACCAGTTTGTCAGTCATTGGATCGCTGCCCGGTCGGCTTCGATAACGGCTTGGCAGGCGATGATGTCGTGCTCGGCGTCGGTGACGATTCGAACAACAGCTCCTGCAACCTCTGGACGTAGTTCGGCGCGCGCATCACGTTCGGCGGCGCCGGCGGCAGCCTCGGACAGGCGGTCGGTGTGGCAGGTGGCGAGGTCGTCGCGCAGCCGGAGAGTGCCATCACGCAGCTGAGCCACAACAGCAGCAGGGACGGCCTCGGCCGTCTTGCGGTCTTCTTCAAGCTTGGCTCCAATGGCGGCCATCGTACCGGCCGCCGCATGTTCGATTGATCGGGTGGCATTCACCTGATCCAGCGCCGCGCCCGCTGTGAGAGATGCGCGCGTGGATTCAGTTGCAGTGGCGCGATCGCCACGCCACCACCACCCAGCGATGAATCCACCCACAAGAAGCAGCGCGGACCAGATAAGCGCGGCGACGGCAACTGCCGCAGTTCGGTTCACGACCTTCCCTCGCACAGGGCCCGCTCGGCGGTGCGCCGCCGGACCAGGCCCGGCAACTGGCGCCCGCCGGCAAAGGTCCAGCGGTCCAGCTCCTGGCAGAACGGCTTCCCTTCATTGAGAAGGCGGACGAGCGTCGAGGCACACGCAGCGCTGGTGCCCACGTTGTAGGACCAGCTCAGTACCGCTGCCGCCTCATGCCGCTCGACAGGACGGGTGATGCACTTGTCCATTGCGAGAGCATGGGCATGGAGACTTGCGCCCATGACGGCGAGGCATTCATCCCGACTGAACTGCTGCTTGAAGCCGACGACCTCCTTGTCGGTCTCACCCGCGCAGGCAGTCGGAATGCCTACCGGGTCGCGATAGACCTTCTGCTCCACGCCCTCGAACATGACGACAAGGGGCGTTGCCAGAAGGACGACCGCAAGCACAGCAATCCGGCCCTTCATGCGCGAGCCCTCTGCCGCCACTCGCGGACCCAACGCCAGCACAGATAGCTGATCTGGCCCACCAGGTAGATGATGGTCAACACCACCACCACGCGATCCAGGCTTGCGCCGGCCGCGACCGCGCCGGCCACAGTGACAGGCGGAACCGCCTTTGCCGCAGCACTCACTGCGGTGGTGATGATTTCGTCCCGCATGGTTGCCCCGTGGAATGTCCGGTTCGGCATATGCCCCTCCCGGTTGATTGGTGCCCGCCCCTGCGCCGGCTGGGCACGAGGGTTGATCCGGCTGGGTCGCGGGCAAAGAAAAAGCCCCGGCTTTGGCCGGGGCTTGCGTCTGGATGGTGGCAACATTGCCTGCCTTTCCGGGGACTCATCAAGTCCCCATTACGCAGCGCGCGATAACGCCCGATTGAAGGCCTCCGCTGCCTCCCGCTCAGCGCCCCTCATCCGCTCCAGCATCCACTCATAGACCGGCTGCCAGAACCGTTGGTAGGCCGACTTATCAGCGCCGATGGCGATCGCGCGTTTCCTGCCGCTGAGCGCTTCAAGTCCGGTGCCGTCGCAGCATTCGCACTGCACCACTCCGGAGCCATCGTGGGCAGCCTGGACCCTCCGGCCGTCGCAGGCATCACAGTTCTCGGCGCCCGCCATTTCACTGATTACAGCCGCGGTGAGCGCTCCGAGCTGTTCCATCGTGTTGTTCGGCCAACACAGCGCGCGTACAGCCTCAAGCTTCGCTTCTGCTCGGCTGCGCTCCACTCGCTGGGCATCGGTCACGGCACCACCTGCCCACCCCATGCACGCCTTGGCAATGCCGAACTCGGTGCGTGCCAGGCTCAGGGCCTGCTGCTGCCGGATGTACTCCGGGGCCACCAGGGCGATCACCGCCTGGCGCACTCGCTGGCTACGCCGCGCACCGCTCTCCGGCCACCACAGCGCCTCCAACAGTTCCCTGCCCAGACCAGCTGGCACCATGCCGAGCGCCGCCGCGATGTCCTGATTGGTGAGGGCGGGCACCCCGCCGCGCCCGGTGTCGAATTTGACGGTCGTCGGCCCCAGTCGGCCCATCAACTCACGTACGTCTGCCATGCTCATTCCCCTGTCGCTCTCGTCGATTGATTTCACGGCGCAGCGCGCGTGCTCGGCGCAGTGCCTGCTCTGCCTGCTGCCTCTCGGCCGGGGCATTCCAAGCCCTGGCCCAGCGCATCGCGGCTATGTCTTGCTGGATGCCGCTCAGCAGCTCCAGCGCCTTGTCGTCGTAGCAGGTCAGGTCCATCCAGCCAGCTTGCCGCCCTTCCGTCGCACCACTCGCGACCTACTCCACCATCCGGGGACTGCCCGTAATCCGCATCACTACCTGCCCGCCGGGCCGGCGCTCGTCATGGACGAACGGGAGGCAGCGGAACCGCTTATCGTCGATGCCCAGCGCCTGGGCGATGCCATCCCGGTAGGGCTTGCACCGGCCGATCATGTTGTCGTCGTCCGGGAGCTTCTTGCCCGGGGCCTGGTAACACTCGATCCACAGATACAGCCGGCCCTCCGGCAGCCGCAGGCCTCGCCATCCGGCCTCATAGGCCAGCAGCACCGCCGTTTGCCTTGCGTTCTTCGTGGCCTGCGCCTTCACCCGGTAGTGCACACGAGCGTTCGGCGACAGGTCCTTGCTCGGCCAGGGCAGCACAAGCTCCAGCGCGCGCTCAGCCACGATTGACCCTCGGGCGGGTCGGGCAGGCCTCGACCAGCTTCCACGCACGTTCAGATATCCGGCGCGAGAGAGGCTTGGACTGCGCGCGTCCTCCAACGAATTCCACCGCCGTGATGGCATCGCGCAGCAGAGGACTGAGGATGTCCTCCGGCACCAGCACGTACCCCTCGGTGGGCGTCAGGGCGGCGGTCACTTTGCGGCAAGCCATTTTCTCCCACGACTCGCCCTCATCTGGATCGTCCTGCATGAGGGCCGCAACCAACTCCCGCGCCCTCTTCTCGATGTCCTTCATGCCGCGCGCTCCATCTTCTCCCAGTGCGCCGGCAGGCGCTGCACCCGGCCGCCGCGCGCCAGGAACTGTTCGACCGTCTCGGTCGCTCGCACCGCCGCCACGACGGTCGGCTGCGGTACGCCCGCTGCCTGCAGATTCACCCGCGCCGCGCGGACCAACTTAGAACGGTTCGGCACCGGCTTGATGCCCTTGGCACGCCGCCGGCGCTCATGGCGCGCTCGCTGATTTGCCAAGCTGCGCGCGCGGCGCTCTTCCTCACTCAGCGCGTCTCTCCGCATGCATTTCCCGCTCAGTCGGTACGCGGTGCCAGCTGTGAACTGCATCCGCTCGAGGTAGCCGCACAGGAAGCCGCAGCGCACCGACGAGGCCAGCCTGCGGTGTTCCGCGCCCGGCGCCGCGCCGAATGCCTTGCTGATTGCCGGCATCGTGAACAGCGCGCCCGCCGGCTGCTCTGCGAACCAGGCGCGAATGGCCGCCGGGCTCAGATCGTTGTTGGTATTGGTCGTCATGCTGCCTGCCTCTGTTCGTTGACGAACGTCTGCTGTGCGATCAGCTCGTCGTCGGTGCCATACGTCTCGTGGAAGGTCCGCGAGCCGTCCATCAGGCTCGGGCCGTAGGTCTCGCGCATCGTCGCGAAGCTGTTCCCGCCCAGCGGGTGCCGTCGGTGGT
>NZ_JBMWDP010000063.1:0-10426 GCF_049545505.1 Stenotrophomonas sp. NPDC077421
ATCCACGGAATCACCGGAGCCACCATTACGCCCACCGGGATGCCGGCGGCGTGCAGCCGCCGCATCGCACGCAGGCGGGCGTGCGGGGCCGAGGCACGCGGTTCGAGCCGGGCCGACAGATGGGGGTCCAGCGAGGTCACCGAGAAGTGCACGCTCACCAGGTTCTTCTCGGCCAGCGGCGCGAGCAGGTCGATGTCGCGCTCCACCAGCGCGTTCTTGGTGATCAGCGAGAACGGGTGCTGGGTTTCCAGCATCACCTCGATCAGCTGCCGGGTGAGCTTGAGCTTGCGCTCGATCGGCTGGTAGGCATCGGTGTTGATGCCGAGGGCAATCGGTTGCGGCACGTAGCCGGGGCGAGAGAGTTCCTTGCGCAGCAGCTGGGCGGCGTTGGTCTTGGCGAACAGCTTGGTTTCGAAGTCCAGGCCGGGCGACAGGTTGAGGTAGGCATGCGAGGGCCGCGCGAAGCAGTACGAGCAGCCATGCTCGCAACCGCGGTACGGATTGACCGATTGGCTGAAGCCGACGTCGGGCGACTTGTTGCGGCTGATGATGCTGCGCGCAGTCTCCGCACGCACTTCGGTGCGCAGGCGCGGCGTGGCGAACTCGTCGCTGTCGCCCGGCTCCCAGCCGTCGTCCACGGCTTCGCTGACGGTGACCTCGAAACGGCCCGCCAGGTGCGTCGTGGAACCTCGGCCTTTGATCGCGATACCCATGATCACAGGCTAGCCGGACGGGGTCTCAGCGATTGAGACCCCGCAGGCAGGCGAGGGGCTGGCAACGGCGTGTGCATGGTTAGCAGTATTACTAACCACAACCCAAAATGGAAGCAGAACCCTTGTGCCTGCTGGGTTTGCGGGCCCTGGGCGCGGGTTGATCCCCAATGTTGTCCACAGGCCACGCTGACGGGTCACGCCACGTCAGCGATGGGTCTCAGAGCAGCGCCAGGTAGCCTTTCACTGTGGCGTCGAGGCCGTCGTACAGGGCTTCGCTGATCAGCGCATGGCCGATCGAGACTTCCAGTACGTCAGGCACCGCGCGCAGGAAGTCGGCAAGGTTGTCCTGCGACAGGTCGTGCCCGGCGTTGACCCCCAGGCCCACCGCCTGGGCCCGGCGGGCGGCGTCGGCGAACAGGGCCAGCATGGCGGTGGCATCGCCGGCAGCGTGGGCGTCGGCATAGGGGCCGGTGTAGAGCTCAATGCGGTCGGCGCCGATGGCAGCAGCCTGGGCCAGGTCCGGGTTGCCGGCATCAACGAACAGGCTGACCCGGCACCCGTAGGACTTCAGTGCGGCGATCAGCGGGCGCAGGCGCTTGGCGTCGCGGTCGAAATCGAAGCCGTGGTCGGAGGTGAGCTGGCCGTCGCCATCGGGCACCAGCGTTGCCTGCGCGGGGCGGGTCTGCTCGCACAGCGGCAGCAGGCCCGGATAGCCCTCGCGCGGCGGGGCGAAAGGATTGCCTTCGATGTTGAACTCGATGCCACGCGCGGTGGTCAGCGCCGACAGCGCCAGCACATCCTCGGCGTGGATATGCCTACGGTCCGGGCGCGGATGCACGGTGATGCCATGCGCGCCGGCGTCCAGGCAGGCGCGGGCGGCCTGCAGGACATCCGGATCGGTGCCGCCGCGCGAGTTGCGCAGGACGGCGATCTTGTTCACGTTGACGCTGAGCTGGGTCATGGGACTACAGGAGGTCGGAGTCGTCGGTAGCCGGCTGCTGGCGGGCCTGGGCCTGCTCGCGCAACCGGCGCAGTTCGAGGGGGTCGATAAGCTGGCTGGTATCGCGCTGCAGCCCACCGAAGCGGGCAACGTACAGACCGCGCACCCAGGCCAGCAGGAACAGCAGCGTGCCGGCCAGTGCCAGCATCATCCATCCCATCTGGGATGCCTTGAGCGCGAGGGCGAAGCAGCCCAGCGCGAGCAGCAGGAACAACCAGTACATGTCAGCACTCCCCGTTTGACCCGGCCAGTGTAGCGCCGAGGCCAAGCGCGGTTCCACGCAGCCGGTCTCAGAGCAGCGGCGAGGCCAGGCGGGCGAAGGCTTCGGGCACCCGGTGACGCCACAGGGCGCGCTGGCGGTCGTTGCGCACCGGCACAGCGGCGTCGAACTCGGCACTGAGCAGGGCGGCGAGGGCCGCCACGCGGTCGGCGTCGCCGAGCATCATCGACAGCTCGAAGTTGAGGCGGAAGCTGCGGTGATCGAAGTTGGCGCTGCCGACGATGCAGACATCGTCGTCGGCGATGAAAGCCTTGGTATGCAGCATGCGCGGGCCGTACTCGTAGATCTTGACGCCGGCCTGCAGCAGCTCGTCGAAGTACGAGCGCGCAGCCTGGGTGACGAACCAGGAGTCGCTCATCTTCGGCACCAGCAGGCGCACGTCCAGACCACCGAGCGCGGCCGAGGTCAGCGCCATGCGGGCGGCCTCACCGGGGACGAAGTACGGGGTGACCAGCCAGACCCGTTCGCGCGCCTCGTGGATGGCGGCCACATGCAAGCGGTGGATCGTTTCCCAGGACGAATCCGGGCCGGATACCAGCACCTGCGCATTGATGCGGCCATCGCCCCGACTGGGCATGTCGTTGGGCCACAGTTGGGCGATGTCGAAGCGCTCGGGCGGTTCGCCGCTGGCGTAGATCCAGTCTTCGATGAAGACAAGCTGGAGGCTGCGCACGACGTGGCCGCGAAGGCGCATGTGCAGGTCGCGGTACGCATCGGCGCGGCGGCTCTCATCTTCCTCGTCGGTGATGTTGATGCCGCCGGTGAAGGCTTCGCGGCCGTCGATGATGACCAGCTTGCGGTGCGTGCGCATGTTGAGCCCTGGCCGCTTGAACGGCTTGAGCAGCTGCCGTGGATGGAACCACACCACCTCGGCGCCTGCCTCGCGCAGCGGCGCCAGGAAGCGTTTGCGGATCGCCGAGGAGCCCACCGCATCGAGCAGAAGGCGCACGCGTACGCCGGCGCGGGCGCGCTCCACCAGTGCGTCGCGCAGGGCGGTGCCGGCGTGGTCGGGGTTGAAGATGTAGTACTCCAGGTGCAGGTGGTCACGCGCCTGCGCGATGGCCGCCAGCAGGGCCCGGTAGGTGGCCGCGCCATCCACCAGCCATTCGACCTCGGTAGCCGAGCTGGGGGCCAGGCCGGTGGTGGCCTGGGCGATCTTGGCCAGCTCGGTGCAGTCGGCATCGGGCGGACACACGCTGCTGTAATGCTCCATGCCTGACCGCGAGCGCCCGCGGCGCAGGCGCTGGCGCTTCACCTTCTGCGGGCCGAGCAGGTAGTAGATGAAGAGGCCGAGGTAGGGCAGGGCGGCCAGCGACAGGATCCAGCTCAGCGTGGCCACCGGCTCGCGCTTCTGAAGCATGATCCAGCCGGTCAGCCAGAGCAGGTACAGCACGTAGGCCACGGCAAGCAGCGGGCCCAGGTGGGGAATGCCCGCGATCCAGTCGCGGAGGGTATGGAAGGTGGCGAGCATGTGCGGATGATAGCGGGCTGTGCCTCCAGCGCGGCGCCAAAAAAAAAACGCCCCTGTCTCCAGGGGCGTTTTCCAGTCGCGTCATGACTGTGGTCTTGCGTATTACTGCTGTACGAAACCGATCTTCTTCATCTGAGCATTCTTCGCGGCAGCCAACACCTTGGCCATCACGTCGTACTCGGAGTCCGGGCTGGCGTCGATGCGCAGTTCCGGCTGGTTCGTCGGGTCCTTCTGGACCTCCTGCTCCATGCGCTGCTGCAGCTCGTGCACGGGAACCGGACTGTTGTTCCACGTCACCTGGTTGCTGGCGTCCACCTTCAGCTCGATCGGCGGCGGCGGCTCGACCAGCTGCGGCGGTGGGTTGAGCACACGCTGCGGCAGGTCCACGGCGATCGGGTAGGTCATGATCGGCGCGGTGACGATGAAGATGATCAGCAGCACCAGCATCACGTCCACGAGGGGCGTGACGTTGATGTCGGCCATTGGGCCCTTGTTACCACCGGTACTGAATGCCATGACTTACTGCCCCTTCTCTTTGGTGGCAACGAAGCCAACATCGAGCATGCCCTGTTCCTGCGCAACCTTGGTCATCTCGTTGATGACGCGCATCTTGGTGGTGCGGTCACCACGCAGGTTGAGCGGCGGCTGCGGGGTCTGCTGGGCGGCGGTCGCCAGGCGAGACTCGAGGGTCTGCTTGTCGATTTCCTCGTCGTTCCAGTAGATCGAGCCGTCTTCCTTGACTGCCAAGGTGATCGGGCCCGAACGCTTTTCAGCGTCTTCCGGGTTCTGCACCAGGTTGGCCTCCGGCAGATCCACCTTGACCTTGTGGGACATCAGGGGCGCCGTGATGATGAAGATGATCAGCAGCACCAGCATCACGTCCACGAGGGGCGTAACGTTGATGTCGGCCATGGGGCCGCCGCTGTTACCACTACTGAAAGCCATAACGGGCTCCGTCTAGATCGTGTTGACTACGTTCTCGCCTGGGTACAGCGCGTCGCAATTAGCGGACGCGCGAACCGGTGGCGAAGAAGTCGTGCAGGTCGTGAGCGAACGTATCGAACTTGCTGATCGTGGCGCTGTTGATCTTGCTGAAGAAGTTGAAGGCGAACACGGCCGGGATTGCCACGAACAGACCGATGGCGGTCATGATCAGGGCTTCACCCACCGGGCCGGCAACGGCGTCGATGGAGGCCGAACCGGTTGCACCGATCTTGATCAGCGCGCCGTAGATGCCCCACACGGTACCCAGCAGACCCACGAACGGAGCGGTTGCGCCGACGGTGGCCAGCAGGGTCATGCCCGACTGCAGGTTGTTGCTTTCGCGGGTCACGGCCTGACGCAGGGCGCGGTCGACGAACTCCGAACGGCTCAGGTTCTCACCCAGGCCACCGGTGGCGCCGCCTTCGGCACGCTGGTGGTGGGCAGCGGCCTGCGCAGCGTCCAGGGCGATCTTCGAGAAGGGCTCGGAAGCCGGCTGCTCTTCCATCGCACGGATGGCGTCCTGGGCGTTCGGGGTATCCCAGAACAGGCTCACGACCTTGTCAGCAGCGCTCTTCAGGCGGGTAGCGCGGAAGATGTTGATGACGGTCCAGTACCAGGACATGGCGGACATGATGACCAGGGTCAGCAGCACGACCCAAGAGACGGCGAAGTCGCCCGGCTTGGTGGTCATTTCGTGGATCAGGTGCTCGAAGCCCATCTGCGAGAGGGCGTTCGACGAGTTGCCCCCGGCAGCAGCGGCGATGAAAATTTCCTGCAGCATGACGCTTACCTTTGTTGTGTGTGGTGATAAAGGGTGTGGCTAGAAACAACCGATGGAACGGTGGCCGGCGGGCCACCGGCGACCATCAGTTCAGCGCAAAGTTGACCGGGACGCGAACGCGACCTGCGACCTTCTTCCCGCCCGACTCCGCAGCACGGAAGCTCCACTTGCGAGCTGCTTCCATCGCGGCGCGGTCAAGGTCACGGTTACGGCTGGACTTCTCGACCGAGACATTGGTGACGTTGCCGTTGGCATCGACATCAATGATCAGGATGACTTCACCCTGGATACCTGCGCGGAACGCGGCCGGCGGGTAGCGCGGGGGGTTCATGTTCTTCGACGAGATGTCGACGCTTGCCTCGATCGACGTCGGCGGAGCCGGCGGCGAGGGGGGCGACGGCGGCGTGACGATGTCGTTCGGACGCGGTTCCGGGACGTCGACCACAGGCGCCTGCGGCGGCGGCGGCACCGGCGAGGGCTTCGGCGGCGACAGGTTCTTCACCGGCGGCGGCGGAGTATCCTGCGGCGGCGGCGGCGGCGGCGGCGGTGGGGGCGGCGGCGGAGCGTCGACCAGGGTCACCATGATGTTGCGTTCCTTCTCCGCAGCGGCCTTGGGAGCCACAGCCGGGATCAGAAGCATCATGAAGGCGGCGAGATGCAGTGCGATTACAAAAGCGATACCCACGATACGCGGCCAGCTGAAGCCGGTGTCATCGCGTTGTTCGTACCTGTGAACGACTAGTTGTTCCGTCATGCGCCAAGAGCTCATTAGTGGGGCCGGGATACCCGGGGACAGGTAGCCCATGATCAGCGGTGCATGACACCGCAGGAACCTCCAAGCTTATACCAATCCTGAGCGCCTGCGCATCAATCGCGCGGGCGTTCAGGCGTTATTCCTACTTACTTCAGGTTGATGATTTTCTTGGCATCCGCCTGGTTCTTCACACCCTTTGCCAGCGCCTGCTGGGCGGCCTGCTTGGCCTCCGGGATGCGACCTTCACTGTGCAAAACACGTGCCAGATTCAGGTAGGTTTCACCGTCCTTGGAAAGCGGGGCGGCCTTCTGCCACGCCTCGATGGCCTGCGGCACCTGGTCGGAGTAGTAGTAGGACTGGGCCAGCGCCAGGTACACCTGGTAGTCCGGCTTCAGGATGCCCTTCTGCAACCCTTCGTTGATGACCGCGATGACGTCCTTTTCCTTGTTGTCGGTGTTGGCATAGATCGAGTACAGCTGCTTGTACTCACGCTCTTCGGTGAGCTGGCCGGAGGCGCGCAGCTTGTCCATCACCGAGGCGGCCTTGTCCATCTGGTCGGCTTGCATGTACATGCTGGCCAGGTTCAGCTGGGCTTTCTTGTCGTTCGGGTTGCGGGCGGCCAGCGCTTCGGCCTGCTTGACCGCTTCACCGGTCTGGCCGGCTTCGGACATGGCGGCCATCAGCAGCTGGTTCCAGCTGTCCTTCGGTTCGGTGGCACCGGCGATGGCCTGCTGCAGCACCGGGATGGCATCGGCGTAGCGCTGCATCTGGTACAGGGCCTGGCCCTTGATCACCAGTTCTTCCGGCTTGGCCGACTTGCTCTCGGCGAAGTACTTGTCCAGCGTGGCCAGGCCTTCCTGGAGCTGGTCGTCCTGCAGCTGCAGCTGGCCGAGCATCAGCATCGACTGGAAGTAGCCGTTGTTGTCCAGGCCGTTGAAGTCCAGCGCCTGCTGCAGATACTTCTTGGCCGCTGCGTTGTCTTCGGTCTGGTAGGCGGCCTGCGAGGCCAGCTGCGCAGCCAGCGACTTGTCGTAGGCATTGGCGTCGGCGTTGGCGAGGATCTCGTCAGCCTGGGCGCGGGTTTCCGGGAACTTCTGCTTGTTGTAGTTGTCTACCAGCTTCTGCAGCTTGCTGCCCATCTTGGCAGAGGCCTTGACGGTCGGCTCCTGGCGGGTCGCGTTCGGGAAAAGCACTTCGGCCTTGGCCTGCTTTCCACCGCGGCGATCACTGGAACGATCGGTCGAACGCGTCTGGGCGACGGCATCGGTGACGACCACGCCACCGAGTGCGGTCGCGATGAGGACGGAAAGCACGGCTTGCTTGTGGTTGCTGAAAATCATCTTTCACCTCGATCGGAACCGCCGTGGCGGCATCAAAACGGACTGTCAGAAAAATCTGAGCCGCCAAACGTATCAGAAACCGATGGCGTGAGAAATCGTTTCCGATGCTGCAATACAGCATCCTTTGGTCGAATCATCCGCACCGTGGACGCCGCCCGGCCGCCTGGGCCTGCTGGTACACGTCTGCGAGGGCGGGCGCGTCGCGCTGCAGTTCCCGGATCCGGTTGCTGGGATCGGGGTGGGTGGACATCCACTGCGGTGAGCGCCCGCTGCTGGCCGCCATCATGTTCTGCCACAGATTGACCGCCTGCGCCGGATCGAAACCGGCCTCGGCCATCAGGCGCTGGCCCAGCACGTCCGCTTCGGATTCCTGGGTGCGCGAGCCGGGCAGCAGGAAGGCGGTCTGCGCGGTCATGCCGCCGAGCTGGTTGACCGTACTGGCCGCAGCATCGCCGTACGCAGCGCCGGCGAGCATGCCGAGCACGCTCAGGCCGGTCTGCGCGCCCATCTGGCGGGTGATGCGCTCCTCGTGGTGGCGGGCGATCACGTGCCCGATCTCGTGCCCGATCACGGCGGCGAGCTGGTCCTGGTTTTTGGCGACGGTGAGGATGCCCGAGTTCACCCCGACCTTGCCGCCGGGCAGGGCGAACGCGTTGGGTTCGCTGTCGACGAACACGGCCGTTTCCCACCGTACGCCACGGTACTGAGGCGGCAACTGTGCGACCAGCGCATCGACCACGCACTGCACGTAGGAATTCTGCCGGCCGTCGGTGCTGACTTTTTCCTTCTGCTTGGTCTGGGCGAACGCCTGGGCGCCGAGCTGGTCCAGCTCGGCCTGGGACACGCCGCCCACCATCTGACGCCGACCGGTCGGCGAGGTGGTGGTCGCGCATGCGCTGACCAGCAGCGCGATCGCAAGTCCCAACAGAACTGGTTTCATCAATGCGTCCCCCGTGTTCATGTCCGCAGTGTCGTATGTGACGGCTTAATTTTTCGTCAATCGGCCCAGCGGTTCAGTGCAGGCCGAGGAATACCAGCGCTGCCAGGGCGATCGCGTTGTTCAGGCCATGCGCGACGATCGGTGCCCACAGGGTGCCGGTCTTCTGGTACAGCCAGGCGAAGGCCGCACCCATGCCACCGTAAACCAGCCACAGCTGCGCGATTTCCAGCGGGCCGTTGGCGCTGGTGCCGGGAATCTCATGAACCAGGGCGAAGGCCAGGCTGCTCAGCAGCATGCCGAGCAGCGGCCGGCCGGCCTGCCACAGGCGCCCGAACAGGACCCGGCGGAACAGCAGTTCTTCATAGGCCGGCGCAAGCACGACAGCAAACAGCGCCAGGAAGAGCGGAAAGCGCGACAGCGCCTGTTCCATCAGGCCAAGGTTGGTCGGGACCGGCTCGATGCCGGCCTGCTTGGCCAGGAAGGCAATGCCGTTGCTGCCGATCACGACGCCGGCAGCGACGAGGACGGTCCAGCCCCAGGTGCCGGGGCGGCGGGCGGCGCTGCGCGACGCGGCCTGTTCCACGGGGGTGGCGCGACGGCGCCAGAAGTACAGCAGCAGGGCGGCACCGCCGGTGGCGATGAGCGCCATCAGAATCTGGGCGAGTGCGCCGGGTTGGCCCAACTGTGCGGTGAGGTCGGCGGCCGAACCCACCGTATCGCCACTCTTGGCGGCGGCATAGCCGACCATGATGCCGCGATACACGCCCCAGACCAGGCCGGCCATCAGGCTCAACCCGAACAGTACGATCGCGGCGATGCCCAGATCGATGAAGAAACCGGCCAACGGGGAGCCGGGTTTGCTGGTCGCCGGCGGAACCGTCGGCGGCAGGGGAGGCGTCATGGACGCCGGGGCGGTAGCAGACATCGGATTCCTGGCATCGGGAGACGATGGCCGGCCAGGGTGCAGGTCGCACCCGGCCGGCCTTGCCCCGATTGTGTCAGATATCCAGGTTGGCGACCTTCAGCGCGTTGTCTTCGATGAAGTCACGGCGCGGCTCGACCACATCGCCCATCAGGGTGCTGAAGATCTGGTCGGCGGCGACCGCGTCTTCGATGCGCACCTGCAGCAGGCGACGGGTATCCGGGTTGACCGTGGTGTCCCACAGCTGTTCCGGATTCATTTCGCCCAGGCCCTTGAAGCGCTGGATCTGGCGGCCCTTCTTGGCTTCGTCCAGCAGCCAGTCGCGTGCCTGCGAGAAACTCTCGACCTCCACCGACTTGGCGCCACGGCTGATCTTCGCGCCAGCACGGACCAGGCCGTGCAGCAGCAGCGAGGACTGGTGCAGGGCGCGCAGTTCGCCGGTTTCGAAGGCACTCAACGGCAGTACCTGGATCAGCTCTTCGCCCATGTGGCGACGCGTGACCAGCACGGCCGCCGGACGCTCGTCGGTGGGTTCCTGCAGCTGCAGGCTGTACCGCGGCGAGCCCAGGCTGCCCTGGTTGAGGCGGGTGGCCAGCGCGGCCAGGCCTTCTTCGGCACCGGCCTTGCGCAGGTGTTCCAGGTCCATCGGGGTGAAGTCGATCAGGGCTTCGAGCAGCTGGCGATCGTAGCGATGGGCATTGCGGCTGATCGCGTCCTGCGCCGCAGCGTAGGTGAGCAGCAGCTTTTCCAGACCCACGCCTTCGATGCCGGGCTCGCCATCGGCCGGCACCAGCGATGCGTTCTCCACGGCGCTGCTGGCCAGGTAGGCGTCCAGCGCAGGATCGTCCTTCAGGTACAGCTCCTGCTTGCCCTGCTTGATCTTGTACAGCGGCGGCAGACCGATGTAGACGTGACCGCGCTCGATCAGCTCCGGCATCTGACGGTAGAAGAACGTCAGCAGCAGCGTGCGGATGTGCGCGCCGTCGACGTCGGCGTCGGTCATGATGATGATGCGGTGGTAACGCAGCTTGTCCGGGTTGTACTCGTCCCGGCCAATGCCGGTGCCGAGCGCGGTGATCAGCGTACCGACCTGGTCGGAGGCGAGCATGCGATCGAAGCGGGCGCGTTCCACGTTGAGGATCTTGCCGCGCAGCGGCAGCACCGCCTGGTTCTTGCGGTTGCGGCCCTGCTTGGCCGAGCCACCGGCCGAGTCACCCTCGCCCAGGAACAGTTCGGACCGC
>NZ_JBMWDP010000064.1:0-9935 GCF_049545505.1 Stenotrophomonas sp. NPDC077421
CCCGCCGCCCCGCGGCGCCCCCCGCCCCCCCCCCCCCCCCGGGGGGGGGGGGGGGGGGGGGGGGGGGCCCCCCCCGGCCCGGCCATCACAGACCGTAACGCTCGATCACGTCCAAGTGGCGCTGCGCGTCCTGGTCGCAGGCTTCGGCCAGGCGCAGCCAGCACAGCTGGTGCGGCCACTGCGCGGTCGCGTCGAGCAGGAACCGGTGCAGGTCCAGCGGCGGCTGTTCCTGCGGCTGCGCCACGGTGAACAGCACGCCCGGCAGTGGCACATCGTCGCCTTCGGCATCGGTGAGCTGGTAGTCGTCCGGACTGTGCGTCCACAGCTTCCAGCCACGGGCCTCGACCGCCTCGGCGAAGGCACTCCACGCGTCTTCGCCCGGATGCACGCCATCCACCAGCCAGCTGCCCGCATAGCCACCACTTTCAAGCAGATGGACCTCGGCATAGGTGGGCATGAAGCGCTCGCGCTCCTGCTCGTCCTCCGGCGCCGGATGCACCAGCTCGGCGTCGAACACCACCCAGTCGTCCACGCGCTGGCGGCGGTTGGCCGGCGCGTTCTCGACAATCCGCGCGGTGACCGGGCCGGTGCGGCGCGCATAGTATTCGATCGGCTCGCCACCGTCGGTGCAGCGGATGATCACCCAGCCGAAGGATTCCTCGACCGGGCCGTCGGTGCTGTCCAGCTCCATGCCGATGGCCGCTGCCGAGCCACGCACGGCCGCCCAGTCGCGGGCGGCACTGGCGGCGGTCATGTGATCCCAATGCGCGCTGCGCGGTTCCTCCAGCACCTCGGTGAGGTGGCGGTACTGCACGGCGGCATCCTGGAAGCGCTGCATCGCCATCAAGGCCACGCCCAGCAGGTTGCGCGCACCATGCGACTGCGGCGACAGCGCCAGCAGCGCGCTGCACGCCTGCTCCAGCGTGGCCCAGTCGGACAGCTTGTGTGCCATCTGCGCCTGGCACCACAGTGCGAACACCGGCACCTGCGCCTGGTAATGCTGCATCAGGCGGTCCAGCCCGGCCTGGTCGCCACGCTGCACCAGCAGGCGCAGGAGCGAGTACGCCGGGGCGGCATCCTCATGCGGGTGGCGCTCGACAAACGCCCACAGCAACGCGATGGCCTCTTCCTCCGCACCACAGGCGTTCAGCGCCGAGGCGGCGACATCCAGCATGGCTGCGTCGTCGGGACGCTGCTCCACGCCCTGCAGCAGCCATTGCGCCTCGCGCTCCGGATCACGCCCATCGCCCTGCTCGCCCTGTTCAACCAGCCAGTCAAGCAGGCCTTCGGCAGGAACAGGCAACGCGGCGGTGCTGGGAGCGGCATCGATCCGTGCGGCCATCGCGGCGATCGCATCGCTGGCGCCGCGGTCCTGGCGCAGTTGGCCCACGTGCTGGCGGGCCAGTGCCAGGTGGCGGCGCGCGGTCCACACCGCACCGCGCTGCAGCGCCATGTCCACGCACAGCCCGGCGATTTCGATCACGAAGCGATGTGCACCGACCTCGGCGTAATGCGCCAGGGTCGCGTTGAGGCGGCGCCCCAGATCCCAACTGTTGCGCTCGGGCGCATTGCGCACCAGCAGCGCCACGGTGTGCGCCCACATGCGACGGTAATTGGGCGACAGCTGGTTGAACGGTACCAGCGATGCCAGCGCCTCCTCGTCGCGGCCCAGCTGCGCCAGTGCCCACGCGCGCGACAGCTTGCGCGGAACAGTGCAGTTGGCAGGCTCGTAGTCACCTTCGGCGTCCACTTCGGCCTGTCGCACATCGATCAACGCCAGCGCCTCGGCCGCGCGGCCGCTGGCGAGCAGGATCTTGATGCGCATCTCCGGGAAGCTGTCGTATACCTTGCCGCCGTGCGCCAGCACGGTACCGGCCTGCACATCCAGATAATCCAGCGCGCCCTGGCTGTTGCCGTCATCGAGCAGTGCATCGGCCTTCTCGCAGCTCAGGCACTGGAAGCACGCCCAGCTCGGATTGATCCGCGCCAGCGTTTCCTCGCAGACCTCGATGCGCTCGGGCACCCAGCCGGGGCCATCGATGTTGCCGTAACAGGCCGCCAGGTCCTGGGTCACGCAGATCGACTGCGGGCACTCCACCGTATCGGCACGGTGGGCGCGTTCGAACAGCGCCACGGCGTCGCCCAGCGCCGACTCGCCTTCCAGTCGGTTGCCGACGCGGTTGCGCATGTCCCAGTGGCCGACAAACACCTCCAGCCACGGATTGCCCAGCGTTTTGCCCAGCGCACGCGCTTCGGGCAGCAGGGCATCCACGCGGTCCATGCGCAGTTCGCAGACCTCATCGGTCAAGCGCGTCAGCAGCTGCGCGCTCTGCGCCTGCCCGGCTTCGCCGAGATCGTCCTGCAGTTTTTCAACCCAATTCCAGATATCCATGCGGTCGTGCCGTCCTGTGGTGCGTAACGTTGAAGAAAGGGAGGGTCAGCGCGCCTGCAGCATCTGCTGCAGGGCATCGGCGATGTCGCCGAACGCGCGGTTGAGATCGGTGCTGGCCGCGCCGCCGTCCTGTGCGCGACCCTGCGCGCTGACGATCACCTTCAGCGAGCGCAGCAGGCGTGCGGCGGACGCGGCCTGCGGGTTGCCGGCGCGCATTGCCGCCAGCAGCGCCTGCACGGCGGGGTTGTCCAGGTTGAGGTAAAGGCGCGACGGGGCGCGCGCCACGATCCGGGCGGTGAACTGTCGCGCCAGCCGCAGCGCGGCCATCGACACGCGCTTGTCGTTCTCGTCGTCCTCCAGACGGCGTTTCAGCTCGGCCTCGCGATCGGGCACCACCACCACCGGCAGTTCAGACGGGCTGAAATGCGCCGGCAGCAACTGCTCGCCGTCACCCAGATGGGTCTGCAGCCAGTCCATTTCGGCATCGGGCAGCGTATCGGTGCGGAACAGCGCGCGGTTGCCCTGCTCGGTGCCCAGCTCCACCAGGCGCATGCCCTTGGCCTGGGTCCAGCGGCGAAGGAACGGCACCACCGCGTAACGGTTGCCATGCGCCACCGGCACGCCCATCGCACGGAACAGCATTTCCTCGAACCCGCCGCCGCTGTCCAGGATCACGTGGACCGCACCGCGCGACGGCAGTTCGCTGGCCTTGATGTCACCCTGCGAACTGGGCACGCGCACGTGTTCGAGCAGCAGCTGGAACAGGCGGTCGTCGCAAAGCGACGCCCCGAGCAGCGCTTCGTTGTGCCGCACCAGAATGCGTCGCCATGCTTCGGGCTGCTGGCGTGCGATCTCCACCAGCCCATCGATCAGGGCCTCTCCCAGCGCATGCTGCACGGCGCTGTAGGTTTCATCGCGCTGCAGATCTTCGCGGCTGGCGGTGGGCGTCAACCGGCTCGATTCGATCACCCCGCCGATGAAACCGGCCCACGGTGGCAGCAGATCGCGTGCGTCGTCGTCGAGCAGCATGCCGCGCACGAACACCGAGAGATTGCGGTTGTCACTGGTGCCGTAAGTGGCACCGTCCTGTACCCAGAGCAGGCCCACCGCATCGCTGCCGCCATCGGCGCGCAACGGCATGCAGGCGATCGGCTCGAAGCTGCGTTCGAAGTGCGCGGCAAACTCCAGGCCACGGCGCTGCGCCTGCAGCGGGTGCATGACCACACCGGCCTGTGGTCGCCACGGCGGCGGCTCGGGATTGATCGCGCGCGCATCCTGGCCAATGTGGATCGGCTCCCCCAGCAACGCGCAGTACCGGCCGAGGATGTCGCGCAGGTTCTGCTCCTGCGCCAGATGCACGTAGCTGCTGTGCAACTCGAGGATCACCTCGGTCCCCACCGCACGGGCCGGCATCGGTGACACCGTGTACTGCTCGGCATTGCTGGACACGTAGCAGTGGCCCAGCGTCGGCTGCTGGTAGGAGGTGGTGCGCACGGTGACCCGGCGTGCCAGCACGAACGCGGACAGGAAGCCCAGCCCGAACATGCCGATCAGCCCCTCGTCGTCTTCACCCGCCTGGCGCAGGCCACGGGTGTAGCCCACGCCGACCGTGGCCAGGTAATCGTGGATTTCCTGCTGGGTCAGGCCGGCACCGGTATCGATGATGCGCACGATGCCGTTGACGGCATCGCCATGCACTTCAATCCGGCCCGGGTCCTGCCAGTCGGCCTGCTCCAGGCGCCGCCGGACCAGTGAATCGTGCGCGTTCTGCACCAGTTCGCGCAGTGCCACCACCGGGGTGGAATACAGATGCTTGCCAAGGACAGTCATCAATCCGTTGAGGTCGACACCGGCGCGACGGATCTCGCTGGCGCCCTGTACATCCAGGGGAGTCTCTTGCATGTAATCGTTTTCTCTGGCGGGCGCACCCCGGCCGGGATGCGCGCTGGAACGAGGATTTCGGGAAAGGAAACCTAGCACAGCCCGGCCGCGCATTGCCTGCGCGGCGCGGGCGTCGGAAACAGCCCGTTCAGATCGCGTCGATGGCCTCGGACAGCCGCTCCACCGCGATCACCTCCATGCCCTTCACGCTTCCGGCCTTGGGCGCATTGGCTTTGGGCACGATGGCGCGCTTGAAGCCATGCGTGGCGGCCTCGCGCAGCCGGTCTTCGCCATTGGGCACCGGGCGGATCTCGCCGGACAGACCCACCTCGCCGAACGCGATGGTCTTTTCGGCCAGCGGGCGGTCCTGCAGCGAGGACAACACCGCCAGCAGCACCGGCAGGTCGACCGCGGTCTCCTGTACGCGGATGCCGCCGACCACATTGACGAACACGTCCTGGTCGCCGACCAGGACGCCGCCGTGACGGTGCAGCACGGCCAGCAACATGGCCAGCCGGTTCTGCTCCAGGCCCACCGCCACCCGGCGCGGGTTGGACAGTGGCGAGGCGTCGACCAGCGCCTGCACTTCCACCAGCAACGGCCGGGTGCCCTCGCGGGTGACCATGACGCAGCTGCCGGGCTGGCGCGTACTGCCACCGGACAGGAAGATCGCCGAGGGATTGGAGACTTCCTTCAGCCCTTTCTCGCCCATCGCGAACACGCCCAGTTCGTTGACCGCACCAAAGCGGTTCTTGAACGCGCGCAGCAGGCGGAAGCGGCTGCCGCTCTCGCCTTCGAAATACAGCACCGCATCGACCATGTGCTCGAGCACGCGCGGGCCGGCAATGCCGCCCTCCTTGGTCACGTGCCCGACCAGGAACACCGCGGTGCCGGTTTCCTTGGCAAATCTGACCAGCCGGGCCGCGCTTTCGCGCACCTGGCTGACCGAGCCAGGTGCGGCGGTCAGCGATTCGGTCCACAGCGTCTGCACCGAGTCGGCAACCATCAGCTTCGGCTTGGCCACGCTGGCATGCCTGAGGATCGCCTCGATCCCGGTCTCGGCCAGCGCATTGACCCCGTCCAGCGGCAGATCCAGACGCACCGCCCGTCCGGCCACCTGCGACAGCGACTCCTCACCGGTGATGTACAGCACCGGCAAGGACGCGGCCATCTTCGCCACGGCCTGCAGCAGCAGGGTGGATTTGCCGATGCCCGGATCGCCGCCGACCAGTACCACCGCGCCCTCCACCAGACCACCGCCGAGCACGCGGTCGAACTCGCCGATACCGGTGCTCACCCGCAGGTGTTCGGTCTGCTGCACATCCTTGAGCGCCATGATCTGCGGGGCATCGACCTTGCCGGCCCAGCCCGAGCGTCGCGCCGCCGGCGACTTGGCGGCGGCGGCGCTTTCCAGCACCACCTCGCCAAGCACGTTCCAGACCCCGCATTCGGTGCACTGGCCCTGCCACTTGCTGTATTCCGCGCCGCATTCGCTGCAGACGTAGGCGGTGAGCCTCTTGGCCATGTCCACTTCCACTTCATCGTCAGGCGGTCAGGATAGCCGAGCCGCGTCGCAGCATCCGAGACGCGGCGCGCACGGACCTAAAGAATCCGGCGCCGGTGCCGATACCCCGGCGCACTCCTGCACCCCCTCCGCTCCCCAGGTTTTCTTTCATGTCCGGCACCTACAGCCAGAGTCTTGTCGTGTTCTCGCTGCTGGTCGCCATCCTCGCCTCCTACACGGCGCTGGACATGGCCGGCCGTCTGGCCAGCACGCAGGGGCGCGTGGCACGCTGGTGGCTGGCCGGCGGCGCCGTCGCGATGGGCCTGGGCATCTGGTCGATGCACTTCATCGGCATGCTCGCCTTCGACCTGCCGATTCCGGTCGGCTACGACCTGGCGATCACCCTGTACTCGCTGGCCGTCTCGGTCGGCGCCTCGGCCTATGCGCTGTGGCTGGTCTCCCGCCCGCACCTGCCCTGGGCGCGCCTGGGCGCCGGCGCGGTTCTGATGGGCCTGGGCATCGCGGCGATGCACTACCTGGGCATGGCGGCACTGCAGATGCAGCCGGGCATCACCTACGATCCCCTCTGGTTCACCGCCTCCATCGTGATCGCCATCGCGGCCTCCGGCGCGGCATTGTGGATCGCCTTCCGCCTGCGCGGCGAACAGCGCCGCCCGTTCCTGCTGCGCGGCGCCGCCTCGCTGGTGATGGGCCTGGCGATCGTGGGCATGCACTACACCGGCATGGCGGCCGCCAGCTTCCCGCCCGGCAGCATCTGCGGCGCGGCCTATGGCGAGGGCATCGACAGCAAATGGCTGGCGGTGCTGGTGATCGTCACCACACTGGCCACACTGGGTATTGCCCTGATCGCGTCCGTGTTTGATCGCCAGATGCGCACCCGTACCGGCCTGCTCGCGGACTCGCTGGCGCAGGCCAACGAAAAGCTGATCCAGGCTGCCCTGCATGACCCGCTGACCCAGTTGCCGAACCGGATGCTGCTGCAGGACCGTATCGAGCAGGCGATCGAGAAGGCGCGTCGGCGCCAGTTCACCTTCGCGGTGATGTTCTGCGATCTGGACGGTTTCAAGACCATCAATGACGCCTACGGCCACCAACTCGGCGACAAGCTGCTGATCCAGATGAGCCAGCGCGTGGCCGCGCTGCTGCGCGCCCAGGACACCTTCGCGCGTCTGGGCGGCGACGAGTTTGTCATCGTGTTCCAGGTCGACGCGCCGGAAGATGCCGCCGTGGTGGCCGAGCGCATCATCGCCACCATCGCCGAACCCTTCGTGATCGACGCGCTGGAGCTGCAGGTCAGCGCCAGCCTGGGCATCGCGCTGTACCCGGCCGATGCCACCAGCGAACGCGACCTGATGGCGCATGCCGATGCCGCCATGTACCACACCAAGGAATCCGGCCGTAACGGCTATACATTCTTTACCCAGTCGCTCAACGTCAGCGCCAACCGCCAGCTCAAGCTGCTGCAGGAGCTGCGCAAGGCCGTGATCCGCAACGAACTGGTGCTGCACTACCAGCCCAAGTTCCCGGCCAACGGCCAGGCCCTGACCGGTGCGGAGGCACTGGTGCGCTGGCAGCATCCGGAGCTGGGGCTGCTGTCACCGGATGCCTTCATTCCGTTGGCCGAGCGCAGCGGGCTGATCCTGCAGATCGGCGACTGGGTGCTGGACCGCGCCTGCGCGCAGCTGCGCCAATGGCACGACGCGGGCCACGCGGACTGGTCGATGGCGGTCAATCTCTCGCCCCTGCAGTTTGGCTCCAGCACCCTGCTCGAGACCGTGCGCGGCACGCTGGAGCGCCATGCGCTGGCGCCTCGCTGGCTGACCCTGGAAGTGACCGAAACCACAGCGATGAAGGACGTCGAGGCCAGCCTGCAGATCCTCCACGGGCTGACCGCAATGGGCGTGAACATTTCCATCGACGACTTCGGCACCGGCTATTCCAGCCTGCTGTACCTCAAGCGCATGCCAGCCACCGAGCTGAAGATCGACCGGGCGTTCGTGCATGACCTGGAAGAAAACGCCGAAGACGCGGCGATCGTCTCCTCGATCATCGCCCTCGGCCGCTCGCTGCAGCTGCGGATCGTCGCCGAAGGCGTGGAAACCGACGGCCAGCGCCAGTACCTGAGCGATCTCGGCTGCGATCTGCTGCAGGGCTATCACCTCGGCAAACCCGTGGGTGCCGAAGAGTTCCTGCGGTTGGCGCGCGCCGCGTGAGGGGCTGTGCCGACCGGCGGTCGGCACCTACAGCCGCCACCGGCCTCCCTCGGCGTATGCGACACCCGGGGTAGAGCCGACCGTTGGTCGGCTGCCCTTCGCTCCGGCACCGGCACCGCCCCACTCACCCAACAAACAGAAAGGCCGCCCGGAGGCGGCCTTTCTGCATGCCGGGGTCCGAAGACCTCAATGCATCATATGCACGTTCATGTTGTGCATGACCCACAGCGAACCGGCGACGATGATGCCGATCACCACGACGGTGAAGGCCGCCGCGCTGACGTTCCAGCGCTGTTCGGAGGAGCGGTCCAGGTGCAGGAAGAACACCAGGTGCACCAGAATCTGCAGCACCGCGGTGATCACGATGATGATGCCGGTGGTCAGACGCGGCAGGTCGCCGTGCATGACGGCCCAGAACGGGATGATGGTCAGCACTGCAGCCAGCAGGAAACCGATCAGGTACGACTTGACGCTGCCGTGGCTCTCACCGCCGGCGCTGTGGCCGTGGTCGTGTGCGTGATTGTCATGTGCGGACATTACAGCGCTCCATTCAGATAGACGACGGAGAACACGCCGATCCAGATCAGATCCAGGAAGTGCCAGAACAGGCTCAGGCACGCCATGCGGGTCTTGTTGGTCGGGGTCAGGCCGTTCTGCTTGATCTGGATGAACATGATCAGCAGCCACAGCAGGCCCGCGCTCACGTGCAGACCGTGGGTACCGACCAGCGCGAAGAACGCCGACAGGAACGCACTGTGGTCCGGACCGTAGCCCTGATGGATCAGGTGGTTGAACTCCCACACTTCCATGACCATGAAGCCGAAGCCCAGCAGCCAGGTGATGGCCAGCCACAGGTACATCTGGCCGACCTTGTGCTTGTGCATGGCAATCATGCCCAGACCGAACGTCAGCGAGGACACCAGCAGCAGCGTGGTTTCCCACGCCACGAACGACAGTTCGAACAGGTCCTTCGGACCCGGGCCGCCGTTGGTACCGCCGGACAGCACGATGTAGGTGGCAAACAGCGTGGCGAAGATGAGGCAGTCGCTCATCAGGTACACCCAGAAACCGAAGACGGTATTGCCGCCGGTGTCGTGGTGCTCGTGGTCATCATGGCCGTGGGCCGCCGCATGCGCGGCGTGCCCGTGGTTCATGGTGTTGGGGATAGTGCTGCTCATGCCTTCAGCTCCGATTTCACCAGGCCCTGCGCCACCAGGTGGCGACGGTGCTCATTCTCGATCCGCTCCACTTCGGCGGCCGGCACGTAGTAATCCACGTCCTTGTCGAAGGTGCGCCAGATGAAGGTGCCGATCATGCCGATCATGCCCACGATGGCCAGCCACCAGATGTGCCAGATCATCGCAAAGCCGAACACCAGGCTGAAGGCGCCGATCACCACACCGGTGCCGGTGTTGCGCGGCATGTGGATGTCGGTGTACCTGGCCGGGCGTTCCCACGCCTCACCACGCTGCTTGCGCTCCCAGAACTCGTCCAGTTCGTTGACGCGCGGCAGCGAGCCGAAGTTGTAGAACGACGGCGGCGAAGAGGTTTCCCACTCCAGCGTACGGGCATCCCACGGGTCGCCGGTCAGGTCGGCGGTCTTCTTGCGGTCGCGGATCGACACGGCGATCTGGATGACCTGGCACAGAATGCCGGCACCGATGATGAAGGCACCAAACATGGCGATGATCAGCAGCGGCTGGTACTCCATGTTCGGGTAGCTCTGCATGCGGCGGGTCATGCCCATGAAGCCCAGGATGTACAGCGGCATGAACGCCACATAGAAGCCGATGAACCAGCACCAGAACGCGCGCTTGCCCCAGGTTTCATTGAGACGGAAGCCGAACATCTTCGGCCACCAGTAGGTGATGCCAGCGAACATGCCGAACACCACGCCGCCGATGATGACGTTGTGGAAGTGGGC
>NZ_JBMWDP010000065.1:0-8836 GCF_049545505.1 Stenotrophomonas sp. NPDC077421
ACGCGCGGCAGACCACCGGTGATGTCGCGGGTCTTGGACGCTTCCTGCGGGATCTTGGCGACCACGTCGCCCACGCCGACGGCAGCGCCGTCCTGCAGGTTGACGATGGAGCGCGGCGGCAACAGGTACTGGGCCGGCAGATCGGTGTTCGGGATGGTCAGGTCATTGCCCTTGGCATCCACGATACGCACGATCGGACGCAGGTCCTTGGCCTGCGAACCGCGACGCTTCGGGTCGGTGATTTCACGCGAGGCCAGGCCGGTCAGTTCGTCGGTCTTCTCGATGACGGTGACGCCGTCGATGAAGTCGATGAAGCGGATGAAGCCGGCCACTTCGGACACGATCGGGTGGTTATGCGGATCCCAGTTGGCCACGGTCTGGCCAGCCTTCACTGCATCACCGTCCTTGGACGCGATCATCGAGCCGTAGGGCAGCTTGTAACGCTCGCGCTCACGGCCGTGCGCATCCAGCACCGAGATTTCGCCCGAACGCGACACCGCCACCAGCGAGCCATTGGCATGCTCGACGGACTTCAGGTTGTTGAACTTCACCGAACCGGTGGTCTTCACGGTGATGTTGTCCACCGCAGCCGCACGCGATGCCGCACCACCGATGTGGAACGTACGCATGGTCAGCTGGGTACCCGGCTCACCGATCGACTGTGCGGCGATGACGCCCACCGCTTCACCGATGTTGACGATGTGGCCACGGGCCAGATCGCGGCCGTAGCAGCGGCCGCAGACGCCGAACGCCGAGGCGCACGAAATCGTCGAGCGCACCTTGATGCTCTGCACGCCGGCGTCTTCCAGCTTGGCCACCCACTGTTCGTCCAGCAGGGTGTTGCGGGTCACGATCGGATCTTCATCGTTGCCCGGCAGGAACACGTCCTCGGCCACGACGCGACCCAGCACGCGCTCCTTCAACGGCTCCACGACGTCGCCGCCTTCCACGATCGGGGTCATGGTCAGGCCTTCGGTGGTACCGCAATCCACCTCGGTGATGACCACGTCCTGCGCGACGTCGACCAGACGACGGGTCAGGTAACCCGAGTTCGCCGTCTTCAGCGCGGTATCGGCCAGACCCTTACGGGCACCGTGGGTGGAGTTGAAGTACTCCTGCACGTTCAGGCCTTCACGGAAGTTCGCCTTGATGGGCGTTTCGATGATCGAGCCATCCGGACGGGCCATCAGGCCACGCATACCGGCCAGCTGACGGATCTGCGCCTGCGAACCACGGGCACCGGAGTCGGCCATGATGTACAGCGAGTTCATCGACTTCTGGTCGATGGTCTCGCCCTTGGCGTTGACCACCTTCTCGGTACCGATGGTGTCCATCATCGCCTTGGCGATGCGTTCGTTGGTGCGCGACCAGATGTCGACCACCTTGTTGTAGCGCTCGCCGGCGGTGACCAGGCCCGACTGGTACTGCTCCTGGATTTCCAGCACTTCAGCCTCGGCCTCGGTGAGGATGCCGCGCTTTTCGTCCGGGATCAGCATGTCGTCGATACCGATCGACACGCCGGCACGGGTTGCGTAGGCGAAGCCGGTGTACATCAGCTTGTCGGCGAACACGACCGTGTCCTTCAAGCCCAGCTGACGGTAGCTGGAGTTGATCAGGCGGCTGATGTTCTTCTTGGTCAGCTCGACGTTGGCCAGGGCGAACGGCAGGCCTTCCGGCAGGATTTCGGCCAGCAGGGCACGACCGATCGTGGTGTCCACGATCGAGGTCTTGTTCTGCTTGTCGCCGTTCTCGTCGGTCACCACCTCGGTGATGCGGACCTTGACCTTGGCGTGCAGTTCCACCACGCGGTTGTCATAGGCGCGCTTGACTTCGGCGATGTTGGCGAAGGCCATGCCCTCGCCCTTCTTGTTTTCCAGGGCGCGGGTCATGTAGTACAGACCCAGCACCACGTCCTGCGACGGCACGATGATCGGCTCGCCGTTGGCCGGCGACAGGATGTTGTTGGTCGACATCATCAGCGCACGCGCTTCCAGCTGGGCTTCCAGCGAGAGCGGCACGTGGACGGCCATCTGGTCACCGTCGAAGTCGGCGTTGAACGCGGTGCAGACCAGCGGGTGCAGCTGGATGGCCTTGCCCTCGATCAGCACCGGCTCGAACGCCTGGATGCCCAGACGGTGCAGGGTCGGCGCACGGTTCAGCATCACCGGGTGCTCGCGGATGACCTCTTCCAGGATGTCCCAGACTTCGGCTTCTTCGCGCTCGACCAGCTTCTTGGCGGCCTTGATGGTGGTGGCCAGGCCACGACGCTGCAGCTTGGCGAACACGAACGGCTTGAACAGTTCCAGCGCCATCTTCTTCGGCAGGCCGCACTGGTGCAGGCGCAGGTACGGACCGACCACGATGACCGAACGGCCCGAGTAGTCCACGCGCTTGCCCAGCAGGTTCTGACGGAAGCGACCCTGCTTGCCCTTGATCATGTCGGCCAGCGACTTCAGCGGGCGCTTGTTGGTGCCGGTGATGGCACGGCCACGACGGCCGTTGTCCAGCAGCGCATCGACCGATTCCTGCAGCATGCGCTTTTCATTGCGCACGATGATGTCCGGCGCGTTCAGCTCGAGCAGGCGGCGCAGGCGGTTGTTGCGGTTGATGACGCGGCGGTACAGATCGTTCAGGTCGGAGGTCGCGAAGCGACCGCCGTCCAGCGGCACCAGCGGACGCAGGTCCGGCGGCAGCACCGGCAGCACGGTCATGACCATCCACTCGGGGCGGTTGCCCGACTCGAGGAAGGCCTCGACCAGCTTGATGCGCTTGGTCAGTCGCTTCAGCTTGGTTTCCGAACCGGTGCTGGCGATTTCTTCGCGCAGGCGGGTCATTTCCGACTGCAGGTCGATGGTGCGCAGCAGCTCGTACACGGCCTCGGCGCCCATTGCGGCGTCGAAGTCGTCACCATGCTCCTGGCGTGCCTGCAGGTACTGCTCTTCGGTCAGCAGCTGGCGACGCTCCAGGGCGGTCAGGCCCGGCTCGGTCACCACATAGGCTTCGAAGTACAGCACGCGCTCGATGTCACGCAGGGTCATGTCCAGCATCAGGCCGATGCGCGACGGCAGCGACTTGAGGAACCAGATGTGCGCGACCGGGGACGCCAGGTCGATGTGGCCCATGCGCTCGCGGCGCACCTTGGCCAGGGTGACTTCGGTGCCGCACTTTTCGCAGACCACGCCGCGGTGCTTCATGCGCTTGTACTTGCCGCACAGGCACTCGTAGTCCTTGACCGGCCCGAAGATGGCGGCGCAGAACAGGCCGTCACGCTCCGGCTTGAAGGTACGGTAGTTGATGGTTTCCGGCTTCTTCACTTCGCCGAAGGACCACGAACGGATCAGATCCGGCGAGGCCAGCGCGATCTTGATCGCGTCGAAGTCCAGCGTCTGGCGCTGCTGGTTGAAGAGGTTCAGCAAGTCTTTCATGGTGTTTCTCCGAAAGGAGGAAATCTCGTGTCGATGGGGCTGTCAGGTCACATCCGGCGGCGCGGCTGCCGGGGCAGCCGCGCCTGCACGATCAGTTGCCGTCCAGTTCCATGTTGATGGCCAGCGAGCGGATTTCCTTCACGAGCACGTTGAAGGATTCCGGCATGCCCGCGACCATCTCGTGCTCACCGTCGACGATGTTCTTGTACATCTGGTTACGACCCTGCACGTCATCGGACTTCACCGTCAGCATTTCCTGCAGGGTGTAGGCCGCGCCATAGGCTTCCAGCGCCCAGACTTCCATTTCACCGAAGCGCTGGCCGCCGAACTGCGCCTTGCCGCCCAGCGGCTGCTGGGTAACGAGCGAGTACGGGCCGGTCGAACGGGCGTGCATCTTGTCGTCGACCAGGTGGTTCAGCTTCAGGTAGTGCATGTAGCCCACGGTGGTGTGGCGATCGAACGCTTCACCGGTGCGGCCGTCATACAGCTGGGTCTGGCCGCTCAGCGGCAGGTCGGCGAGTTCGAGCATGCGCTTGATCTCGGCCTCGGTCGCACCGTCGAACACCGGGGTGGCCATCGGCACGCCATCGGTCAGGTTGTTGGCCAGACGCAGCAGTTCCTCATCGCTGAACTGCGACAGGTCCACGTGGTTGGCCACCTGGGTCTTGTCGTGGTTGTAGATGTCGTCCAGGAAGCTGCGCAGCTGGGTGATCGCGGCCTGCGCCTCGAGCATGCCCTGGATCTTGCGGCCCAGGCCCTTGGCGGCCCAGCCCAGATGCACTTCCAGGATCTGCCCGATGTTCATACGGGACGGCACGCCCAGCGGGTTCAGCACGATGTCCACGGTTTCGCCCGAAGCCATGTACGGCATGTCTTCGACCGGCACCACGTTGGAAACCACACCCTTGTTGCCGTGGCGGCCTGCCATCTTGTCGCCCGGCTGGATGCGGCGCTTCACGGCCAGGAACACCTTGACCATCTTCAGCACGCCCGGAGCCAGGTCGTCGCCCGCGGTGATCTTGCCGCGCTTGTCGGCGAAGCGACGCTCGAACTCCTTCTCGTGCGCCTGGATCTGCTTCTGCGCGCGCTCGATGGCTTCGGAGGCGTCCTCGTCCTTCATGCGCAGCGCGAACCAGTCAGCCTTCTTCAGGCCGTCCAGGTAGGCGTCGGTGACGCTGTCGCCCTTCTTCAGGCCGGCGCCGCCGTTGACCACCTTGCCCACGATCTGCGAACGCAGACGGGCGTAGATGGCGCCTTCCAGGATGCGGAACTGGTCGTCGAAGTCCTTCTTGACGCGCTTGATCTCGTTTTCCTCGATCTGGCGCGCACGCTTGTCCTTCTCGATGCCGTCGCGGGTGAAGACCTGCACGTCGATGACGGTGCCGTCCATGCCCGGCGGCACGCGCAGCGAGCTGTCCTTAACGTCGGAGGCCTTCTCGCCGAAGATCGCGCGCAGCAGCTTCTCTTCCGGGGTCAGCTGGCTTTCGCCCTTCGGCGTGACCTTGCCGACCATGATGTCGCCGGCGCGGACTTCCGCACCGATGTACACCACGCCCGACTCGTCGAGGCGGTTCAGCGCCTGCTCGGAGACGTTCGGGATGTCGGCGGAGATTTCCTCCGGCCCCAGCTTGGTGTCACGCGCAACGCAGGTCAGCTCTTCGATGTGGATCGTGGTGTAACGATCCTCTTCCACCACGCGCTCGGAGAGCAGGATGGAGTCTTCGAAGTTGTAGCCGTTCCACGGCATGAAGGCGATCAGCATGTTCTGGCCCAGGGCCAGTTCGCCGATGTCGGTGGACGGACCGTCGGCCAGCACGTCGCCGCGCGCCACCACGTTGCCCACTTCGACCAGCGGACGCTGGTTGATGCAGGTGTTCTGGTTGGAGCGGGTGTACTTGATGAGGTTGTAGATGTCCACGCCGGCGTCGGTCGCGTCGGTGATCTCCGACTCGTTGACCTTGACCACGATGCGGCCGGCGTCGATCTGCACGATCTCGCCGCCACGACGGGCGTTCACGGTCACACCCGAGTCGCGGGCCACGGCGCGTTCGATACCGGTACCCACCAGCGGCTTCTGCGCACGCAGAGTCGGCACGGCCTGGCGCTGCATGTTGGCGCCCATCAGTGCACGGTTGGCGTCATCGTGCTCCAGGAACGGAACCAGCGCGGCAGCGATCGACACGGTCTGCATCGGCGAGACGTCCATGAAGTGGACTTCCGCCGGCGGCTTCAGCAGCGACTCACCCTGATAACGGCACGGCACGAACTGCTCGGTGAGCATGCTCTTGGCGTCGGTCAGGGCGTTGGCCTGTGCGATGACGTATTCGTTCTCTTCGATCGCCGACAGGAACTCGATCTCGTCGGAGACCTTGCCGTCGGACACCTTGCGGTACGGGGTCTCGAGGAAGCCGTACTGGTTGGTGCGGGCGTACACGGCCAGCGAGTTGATCAGGCCGATGTTCGGGCCTTCCGGGGTTTCGATGGTGCAGACGCGGCCGTAATGGGTCGGGTGCACGTCGCGCACTTCGAAGCCGGCGCGTTCGCGGGTCAGACCGCCCGGGCCCAGTGCGGACACGCGGCGCTTGTGCGTCACTTCCGACAGCGGGTTGTTCTGATCCATGAACTGGGACAGCTGCGAGGAGCCGAAGAACTCCTTGATGGCAGCGGCGACCGGCTTGGCGTTGATCAGCTCCTGCGGGGTCAGGCCTTCGGACTCGGCCATCGACAGGCGCTCCTTGACCGCGCGCTCGACGCGGACCAGGCCCACGCGGAACACGTTCTCGGCCATTTCGCCGACCGATCGGACGCGACGGTTGCCCAGGTGATCGATGTCATCGACCACGCCACGACCGTTGCGGATCTCGGTCAGCACCTTGATCACGTCCAGGATGTCGGAGCTCTCGCCATGCTCGGCGACCAGGCGCTTGGACTCTTCGTCGTTGCGCTCGCCGAAATACTTGCGGTCGTACAGCACGGCTTCGCCGGTGACTTCCTTGCGGCCGACACGGCGGTTGAACTTCATGCGGCCGACCGTGGACAGGTCGTAGCGCTCGAAGGTGAAGAACAGGTTGTGGAACAGGTTCTGCGCGGCGTCCTTGGTCGGCGGCTCGCCCGGACGCATCATGCGGTAGATTTCGACCAGGGCTTCCAGCTGGGTCTTGGTCGGATCGATGCGCAGGGTGTTGGACAGGTACGGACCACGATCAAGATCGTTCACCCACAGGGTGCCCACGGCATCCACGCCGGCCTTGCGGAAGGCCTGCAGCTGCTCGTCGGTGATTTCGTCGTTGGCCTGGGCCAGCAGCTCACCGGTGTTGGCGTCGACCACATCGTGCGACAGGATGCGGCCGACGATGTAGTCGTCCGGCACGGCCAGGGCGGCAATGCCCGAGGCTTCCAGCTGCTTGACGTGACGCGCGGTGATGCGCTTGCCGGCTTCCACGATGACCTTGTCGCCATCGGCCAGGTCGAAGTTCAGGGTCTCGCCGCGCAGGCGCTCGGAGACCAGTTCGAGCTGCACGCCTTCATCGGGGTTGATGTGGAACGTGTTGATCTCGAAGAACTCGGCCAGCATTTCTTCGTTGCTGTAGCCCAGCGCACGCAGCAGGATCGACACCGGCAGCTTGCGGCGACGGTCGATACGGGTGAACAGCGCGTCCTTCGGGTCGAACTCGAAGTCCAGCCAGGAGCCGCGGTAGGGAATGATGCGGGCGCTGTACAGCAGCTTGCCCGAGCTGTGGGTCTTGCCACGGTCGTGGTCGAAGAACACGCCCGGCGAACGGTGCAGCTGCGACACGATGACGCGCTCGGTACCGTTGACGATGAAGGTGCCGTTCTCGGTCATCAGCGGGATCTCGCCGAGATAGACCTCCTGCTCCTTCACGTACTTGATGGCCTTGGTGGACGACTCACGGTCGTAGATCACCAGGCGCACGGTCACGCGCAGCGGCGCGCCGTAGCTCATGCCACGCTGGCGGCACTCGCGCTCGTCGAACACGGGATCGCCGAGCTTGTAGCCGACGTACTCCAGGGCAGCGTTGCCGCTGTAGCTGGAAATCGGGAACACCGACTTCAGGGCCGCGTGCAGACCGTGGTCCGTGCGCTTGGCCGGATCGACGTTTTCCTGCAGGAATTCACGGTAGGAATCCACCTGGATGGCGAGCAGGAACGGCACTTCGAGGATCGAGCGCTGCTTGCCGAAATCCTTGCGGATACGCTTCTTTTCGGTGAACGAATAAGACGTCATGAGGTATCACCTTGGCTGTGCGGATCGTGCGTCCACGACCCGAAGGGAAACTGAAATTGTCAGTTGGAAGTCGCTGGTATTGCCGGCACCAGCACGCCTTCTCCCGCTACTTCCAACTGCCAACTCGTCTGCATCCACTACCCTGCCCGCGCGCCGGGGCGCTGCTGTGGCGGGGCATGACCGCAGCCCGTGTTGGGCTAGTTACATCAGGTACTGCATGAAACGACCAAAGGCCGGGGGCTTACGCCCCCAGCCTTGGCTGCATCGCCGTGATTCGATGGCGAGGCAAGGAAGTGCTTACTTGACTTCGACAGTCGCGCCAGCAGCTTCCAGGTCCTTCTTGAACTTGGCAGCGTCGTCTTTCGAAGCGCCTTCCTTGATCATGCCGCCGGCTTCAGCCAGGTCCTTCGCTTCCTTCAGGCCCAGGCCGGTGATGGCGCGGACAGCCTTGATGACTTCGACCTTCTTGTCGCCGGCCGACTTCAGGATGACGTCGAACTCGGTCTGCTCTTCGACGGCAGCAGCCGGGCCAGCGGCAGCAGCCACGGCGACCGGAGCAGCGGCGGAGACGCCGAACTTCTCTTCGATGGCCTTGACCAGCTCCATCACTTCCATCAGGGACTTCTCGGCGATGGCGTCGACGATCTGTTCGTTGGTAAGGGACATTTTGATTACCTTTGGATAATTTTCTGGGTTGAGGTTCCGTTCGGAACCACGGAAACGTCGACTCAGGCGGTCTCGGCGACCGGTTCAGCAGCGTCAGCGGTTTCACCGCCATTCTGCTTGTCACCGATGGCCTTGATGGCGCGGGCGAACATCGTGACCGGCTCGGTCAGGACGCGGGCCAGCATGGCCAGGGCCTGATCGCGGGTCGGCAGCGATGCCAGCACGTCAACGTGGCTGGCCGGGAACACTTCACCACCAATCGAAACGACCTTGGCCTTGAGCTTGTCGTTGGTCTTGGCAGCTTCCTTGATCAGGCGACCGGCAGCGCCGGGCTCCTCGAGCGAGAACGCATACAGCAGCGGACCAACCAGCTTGTCCTGTGCGACTGCGAACTCGGTGCCTTCAACGGCACGCGAAGCCAGGGTGTTCTTGACAACTTTCAAGAAAACGCCGGTTTCGCGAGCCTGCTTGCGCATCGCGGTCATCTGGGCGACCGTGG
>NZ_JBMWDP010000066.1:0-8497 GCF_049545505.1 Stenotrophomonas sp. NPDC077421
GCCCGCCCAGTACGCCGCACAGTTGGCTGGAAAGAGAGATACCATCAGCACCGGACTCTAAACCCGCCCACTACTCAAGCCGGGGGGACGTCGGCGGGGAATGGCGTTGTATATGAGCCAATGCAACCATATGCAATTGCTGTGGCAACAGCTGCGTTGCCAGGAGGTCCAGTTGTCAGGGCAGTTGCTGGATTGGCTGCCAGATCTCAGCGGGTTGGAGATGGGGTCTCTTCTGAATCCTCATCTTCTGGCGCTATGAAGAATAGTAGCGGAGACATCAGTGTGTCCGCCGATAAGGCTAGAGCAAACCCATATCCTCGCGAGGTGACGCGGCATGCAAATGAGAGGCTGCAGACGCGCGACAAGAATGTTACATATGAATCTATGGAGGCCGCTGCCGTTTCTGGTCATCGCACTCTGAACCATGCTACCGGTATAACAAAACATGACCTTCCTGCATCACCAACAGGGCGAGGTGTAACTGTAGTTACAAATCCAAAGGGAAGTGTCGTAACCGTTATGGACAAGGGGACAGAATTCATGAACAAGAAGAAGTGAGGCTTCCATGGAAATTTGGAACACTATCTTCGAGTGTCTGCAGAGCGTAGTGAAAGGGCAGTGTAACTACGTTGTGCTGCAACGCATTGTTGACAATGCGATCATTGAGGGAAAGATCCCTGACGAGTACTCGGGCGAAAGATCCGAGCTGTTATACGAACTCCAGACGCAGCTGGAGTTGATTGCGGAGCACCAGTCCAGCCATCTGTCACTTTCATCCAGCTATGGAGATGCCGAGATCATTTCGTTGCTGGATGACTTTGCAGCTCAGATGGAGAGAATTGGTGTTGATGATGAAAATTCTGGGTAGCACGCTTCCATTGCATTGCTCTGTAATGACCAGCCGTTTTCTGCTCAGGTCATCCGCTTTGGAAGGGCTGGCTGGATTCAAAGGAGCCTTCTCGTACGCTGAAGGAAGGTGATGGATAAGTCCGTGGATTTCGTGGCCAAGAGCTGCAGGCTGGCGGCATCGCTATCCGTCATTTCATTGGGGTCATTCCTTGCAAGTCTTGCCGCTATTGCTGCCGTGGGTAGAGGTGATGAAGGAAAGGTGGGCGAAACTGTTGTCGGCTGCGTAATGGCCGTGTTTCTGCTCAGCTCCGTCTTCGCAATGGTGATGTCGACGATCGGTGTGGTGCGCAACAGATCCCGGCTTGTCGACCGGGGAATGTTCCTGCTGTTCATCTGGTTGGTCCCCTATCTGGGGATCACGTTCTATGTTGGAGTTGTTGCCGCGCGCTTTATGCTCAAGCCCGCCAGCCAAGGGGCGGCATCCGGCGAATAGCGTTCACCCTGGATGGTCGTTGGTAGGAGTCGTGGAAAGTCAAACCCGAATACGCTATGCAGGGTTGGTGTTCAGAAGGTGGATGGGTGATTTGCGTGCCTGGGGGGGGTAAAACGTCCGTACCAAAGGATGGGTACACCAACGCATATTTCATGGCGGACCGAGGCGGGTCCAATGAAGGCACTTCGAAACTTGATCTGAGAGACTTCAAGGGATTCCATAGCATCGAAGGGAGGCTTGATGCCAAGCGGCTTGATCGGCAGTTCTCGGATACGTCCACGTGGCTTTTTGCCTATGGAGACCAGTGTGGACGTCAGCCTGACTCGGAGTGCGGTGCTGTTGGCGATCATCTGCGGAACGTCGGGGTGCGTAAGCAGGCCGGCGTGCGATTTTGATGTGCTGAATCATCAGCCGCATAGTGGCAGCGCGCAGAAGTTTGAGGTGGAGCTTCTCCGTCGTCTGGAATCAGACGGCCGGGTGGGTGGTCCTGGAATCAAGGTGAATCTGATTGCATCTCAGATCGAGCGCTCGGCTGACGGGAAGACGGGGGATAGGTTCTACTACGTGGTGGCTGATGGGCAGAACCGGTTCGTAGCCGCTGAGACATGCTCCGATGGTGTTGGAGATTGCGCAGCCAAGGCAGCCGATCTCGCCCGTTCCGCCTGTAAGAATCTGCAGGAGTAGCAGGGTTGTCCGTACTGGATGGGCCCTGCAGGGAAACCTCGGTTCGAGGGGCGCACGGGTGGAGTCGATCGGTCACGTTCCGGAGCAGGTAGCTACGATGCGCAAGTTTCCAAGGGTTTCCGAGTTGGGTGGGTCTGGCGAATCAGCCGGTATCTTGTCCCGGGTGGGTGCGTTGACTGGGTGCGTGGGCAGCCTGGCCTTCTGCACGATTTTCGCAAGCGCCTGCACACCGGAGCGGGCCGCAGATGTCAATGTGATCAATCAACAGCCGGGTAACCCGCTGGCGATTGACTATGCGATGTCGGTGGCAGACGTGCTGCGCTCCACTGCCGCACCATTGGATTGCAGCGTGCGGATAGTAGACGTGGTCCGTGTTGCTGGCGCAGGCACCATCGAGCCCACCAGACAGCGGGTCTACTTCGCAATTGTCGGGTCCGATGACAGGTTTCTGGAGGCGGATAGCTGTGGCTTCGACATGACAACGTGCGCCCGGACGGTCGCGCACACGGCCAAGCGTCTGTGCCTGTCGGCGCGTGGAACCCAGCCCTTCTGAGCAGCCGCGTCCGCCACCCTGGTAGTAACGCGGCCAGCGCTGCAGCACTTATTCGCGGTGGGGGCGGCGACGATCGGTGTGGTGCGCAGCAGATCCCGCCGTATGGACTGGGGAGTATTTATGCTGTTCATCTGGCGGGTCCTCCATCTGGGGGTCATGTTCTATGGTGCCGGTAAGAATCGTGGATTTGACAGGGAGCTGGGAAATGAATGGGGTTGATGGGGCGATCTCCATGATGCTCGTGATCGTGGGGCTGGCCGCGTGGGTTAACGGTATTGCCGCGCACGTCCTTCTTGTGAGGATGGATAAGTCACACCCGAACGTGTTACGCAGGGTTGGTATTCAGAACGTGGATTGGTGGTTTGCGTGCCTGCGTGGCGTGTTCGCGCTCGCAATGACGCAGCAGGGGCTGAGCGTCCCTGCCAGAACGCGGTGGGTGCTGAGAGGCGTTGTGGCTACATACGCAGTTTTGATTGTGTATGGAATCGTCACGATGCTGCGGTTGTAGCGTGCTGCCGTCGTCATGCGCGAGGCGCGCGCGGGCGACAGCGCGTGTCGGGATGTGTGAAATTGGGGCTGCGCCAGGGAAATTACCATGATGATCAATATCGTTTTTCTAGTGGCGTTTGTGTCTGTTTTTTTCTACCTGATCACGTTTTTCAGGTTTACCAGGCGCTTTCCTCGGCTCTATCCAGCGCTATGGAAGCATCTGGGCTGTCCAGAATCCCTGGGCCTGCATGGGCAGGCAACGTACCTGACGGTGGTACTGGGGTTGGAGAAGCGGGTGCCGTTACACGCGCTGCGTCAGGTTCGCGGCGAGATGGCTGCAATACGCGCGTTGTTGGCGATTACGGTTGTTGCTTTTACTGTGGCAGCGTTCATGACCGGCTGAGTCATTGGAATGGCGGCGTGGCACCGCTGTCGGGAGATGTCCACTACGACCCGAGCGGCACCGTATGATCATTCTCAGCTGATGTTTCCGCCGTATGGATCAGCGGAATTGCTTCCCGCTGGCTGATTGCCAGGATTGAGGATGCCGACCCCATGATGACGCCCTGCCTTCGCCTGTTCCTGCTCGCCGCAGGTTTCGTCGCACTTCCCGGATGCGGGTATCTACCGGCGGGCGGGGAGAGCAGTCAGGCGCCTGCGGCATGCAGGATGCAGGGAAATGGCGATGGCCCGCCGACCTGCATGACCAGCCTGACCAGCGTGCTTGCTGCACCGGATCGATTCGACGGAATGAAGATATCGGTGGGCGTATGGGTGGATGAGGTCAACGACGCCGTTCTTGTCTTTCCTACGCGTGAGGCGCTGGACATGCGGGACTCGTCCAGTTCACTGGTGATCTATCGAGGAACGAGTCCGGGCATGGGAGCGGTGTCGTTCAAGGCTGCGCCTGACAACGCGATGTATGTCCGGGCAACCGGTGTCTTTCATTGGAATCAGACGGGTGTCCGCAACGCTCACGCAGATCCGGTTGATTCAGGCCGGATGGGTGTCCTCGAGAGCGTCACTATTGAACGGTGACATGGCGGCGCGGGCTGGCCACGGTGCAGAGGCAATGGCAAAAAAAACGCCGCGATCTCCCGCAGCGTTTTCTCTGGCGCCCAGTACTCGCCGACGCATCACCCCAGCAACTTGCGCACCTTGTTCAACGCCGCAATGAAGCGCTCGATTTCATCATGCGTGTTGTAGAACGCGAGCGAAGCACGGCACGTGGCCGCCACGCCGTAGTACTGCAGCAGCGGGTGCGCGCAGTGCTGGCCGGAGCGCACAGCGACCCCTTCCAGGTCGAGCAGGGTGGCCAGATCGTGCGAATGGGCGCCGTCGATCAGGAAGGACACCACCGCTGCCTTGTCCGGCGTGGTGCCGAAAATGCGCAGGCCGTCGATCTTGTTCAGCTCTTCAGTGAAGTGCGCCAGCAGGTCGGCCTCGCGCGCTTCCACGTGCTCCAGGCCGAGCGTTTCCAGGTAGTCCACCGCCACACCCAGGCCGATGAAGCCGGCGATGTTGGGGGTGCCGGCCTCGAACTTGTGCGGGGCGTCGTTGAACACGGTGCCCTCGAAGCTGACTTCCTTGATCATCTCGCCGCCACCCAGGAACGGGGGCATGGCATCGAGGTGCTCGCGTCGGGCCCACAGGGCGCCGGTGCCGGTGGGGCCGCACATCTTGTGGCCGGTGATGGCGTAGAAGTCGCAGCCGATCGCGGCGATGTCGACCTTGCGGTGCGGCACGGCCTGCGAGCCGTCCACCACGGTGATGATGCCGCGCTTGCGCGCTTCCCGGCAGATCTCGCGGACCGGATTTACCGTGCCCAGCACGTTGGAGACGTGGGCGACGGCAAGCAGCTTGACCTCGGGGGTCATGGCCTTGCGCAGGGCGTCCAGGTCGAGCGCGCCTTCCGGGGTGATCTCGGCAACGCGGATGGTCGCGCCGGTGCGCTGGGCGACCAGCTGCCACGGCACGATGTTGGCGTGGTGCTCCATGCGCGAGACCAGGATGACGTCGCCGGCCTTCAGGCGCGGCAGCGCCCACGAGTAGGCCACCAGGTTGAGCGCGAAGGTGGTGCCGCTGCACAGCACCAGCTCGCTGGCGCGCACGTTGAGGAAGCGTGCCAGCTTCGCACGCGCGCCCTCGTAGGCGTCGGTGGCTTCGGTACCCAGCGCGTGCACGGCACGGCTGACGTTGGCGTTGTAGCGGCGGTAGAACTCGTCCACCGCGCAGATCACCTGCACCGGCTTCTGGCCGGTGTTGGCGTTGTCGAAGTACACCAGCGGCTTGCCGTGCACTTCGCGCATCAGCAGCGGGAAGTCCAGGCGCACGCGCGGCCAGTCGGGGGCGCTGCCGGTGGGCACGACCGGGCGCGGCGTGGACAGGTTCATGCCACGCCCGCCTGTGCCAGGGCGCGGTCGAGGTGGCGGGCGAGCTGCCCGGTCAGGCGCGCGTCGAGCACCTTGAGCGGTTCGTGGCAGAACGCCGCGCTGAGCAGCTGCTGCGCCTGGTCGGCGGGCAGGCCGCGCGAGCGCAGGTAGAACAGCGCATTGGCGTCGAGCTGGCCCACGGTGGCACCGTGCGCGGCCTTCACCTCGTCGGCGTCGATCACCAGCGTGGGCTGGGTATCGATCTCGGCATCGGCCGAGAGCAGCAGGTTCTTGTTGGACAGGTTGGCGTCGGTGCCATCGGCGCCTTCGCGGATGTGGATGCCGCCGTGGAAGACCACGCGGCTGCGGTTGGCGGCCACGCCGCGCCACAGCATTTCCGAGGCGGTATCACGCGCGATGTGGTCGATGCCCAGGCGGGTATCGACATGGCGGCGGCCATTGCCGAGCAGCACGCCGTTGGCGGTCAGCTGGGCGTTGTCGCCTTCCAGGCGCACGTTGAGCTCGTGGCGGCTCAGTGCCGCGCCCAGCTCCAGGTCGATGCGGCGGTATTGGGCGTTGCGGGCCAGCACGGCGTCGGTGCGCAGCAGCGCGGTGGCGCGCACGCCATCGGCCTGCACGCGGGCGTGGGCCAGCACACTGTCCTGCGCCAGGTGCACATGCACCAGCGTGTTGCCCAGGTGGGCGACATCGCCCACATGCAGGTGGTGCTCGATCACGCCGAGCGAGGCGCCGGCGCGCAGTTCGATCAGGTGGCGGTGGTGCCAGGCCAGGTCGGCGCTGCCGGCCACGCTGACGAACACCAGCTGCAGCGGCAGGTCGATCTGCGCCTTGTCGTCCACTCGCACCAGCACGCCTTCATCGGCGAGGGCGGCGTTGAGGCGGGCGAAGATCTCGTCGCTGCGCTCGAAACGGCGGCCGAGGAAGCGCAGCGCGTCTTCGCCGCCGGCCAGGGCCGCGGACAGGGTCTGCAGCTGCACGCCGGCCGGCAGGTCGCCCAGCTCGCTCAGCGCCGCGGAGGGGCGGCCATTGACGAACACCAGGCGCGGCGACGGCACGTCGGCCAGCAGCGCGGGGTCGACCTCGGCGGCGGCCAGCGGCGCCGGGCGGAAGCTGCGGCGTTCCAGCTGGCGCAGCGAGGTGTACTTCCAGGCTTCGGTGCGCGGACCCGGCAGGCCGGCCTGCAGCGCGGCATCCAGCTCGGCGCGACGGGCGTCGCTGCCGCAGAAGCCACTGGCGAGGGAATCGAGCAGTGCGCTCATCAGACCGCTGCCTCCGGCACCACGCGGTCCTTCAGGAAGTGGTAGCCGTGGGCTTCCAGTTCCAGTGCCAGTTCCGGGCCGCCGCTCTGCACGATCTTCCCGTCGGCCAGCACGTGCACCACGTCCGGCTTGATGTAGTCCAGCAGGCGCTGGTAGTGGGTGATGACCAGGAACGAGCGGTCCGGCGAGCGCAGTGCGTTGACGCCGTCGGCCACGCTCTTGAGCGCGTCGATGTCCAGGCCGGAGTCGGTTTCGTCCAGGATGGCCAGCTTCGGCTCAAGCACCGCCAGCTGGAAGATCTCGTTGCGCTTCTTCTCGCCACCGGAGAAGCCTTCATTGACGCCCCGGTGCAGCAGTTCGTCCTTCAGGTGCAGCACGGCCAGCTTCTGCCGCACCAGCTTGAGGAACTGCATGGAATCCAGTTCTTCCTGGCCACGTGCCTTGCGCTGCGCGTTGAGTGCGGCACGCAGGAAGTAGGTGTTGTTCACCCCGGGGATTTCCACCGGGTACTGGAAGGCCAGGAACAGGCCGGCGGCAGCCCGTTCTTCGGGGGCCAGCTCGAGCAGGTCGGCGCCCTCGAACTGGACGCTGCCTTCGCTGACCTCATAGCCGTCGCGGCCGGCCAGGACGTTGCCCAGGGTGGACTTGCCGGCGCCGTTGGGGCCCATGATGGCGTGCACCTGGCCGGGCTTCACGTCCAGCGACAGGCCCTTGAGGATTTCCTTGTCGCCGATGCGGGCGTGCAGGTTGTCGATCTTCAACATTGCAATAGTCGTCTTGTCAGATAGGGATTTGGGCGTGCAGCGCGACTCAGAGGTCGTATTCGCTGCGCTCCAGGAATTCGTTGCGCAGGTAGGTGGTGCGGGTTTCGGTCAGCGCGGCCTTGTAGCCGGCATACAGCATCGGGTACATCGAGCCGTACAGGACGCGCGGGTTCTCGTCCTTGCCCACCGGATAACGCGCCTCCAGGTCGGCGTCGCGCAGTTGGATCCACAACCGCTGGGCGGCTTTGATCTTCTCCAGCGCGACCGCTTCACCGGCGTGTTTGGCCAGCACCTGGCGATACACGGCGTTGAGCGCGGCGTCGGCCCGCTGCAGTTCCTGCGCGGCGCAGGCATTGAGTTCCATCTGGTTGCCGCCCGGGTTGCAGTCGGCGCGCTGCGCGAACGCCGGACACGTGGCACCCAGCAGCAGGACGAGAGCGAGGAGGGTCTTCATCCGACCGAGCCTTCCAGGCTGACTTCCAGCAGCTTCTTGGCTTCCACCGCGAATTCCATCGGCAGCTCGCGGAAGACCTGCTTGCAGAAGCCGTCGACGATCATCGACACCGCGTTCTCCTGGTCGATGCCGCGTGCGCGGCAATAGAACAGCTGGTCGTCGGAAATCTTGGAGGTGGTCGCCTCGTGCTCCACCGTCGCGCTCGGGTTCTTGACCTCGATGTACGGGAAGGTGTGTGCACCGCACTTCTTGCCGATCAGCAGCGAGTCGCACTGGGTGTAGTTGCGCGCGCCGTCGGCATTGCGGTCCACCTTGACCAGGCCCCGGTAGGTGTTCTGGCCGCGGCCGGCGCTGATGCCCTTGCTGACGATCTTGCTCTTGGTGCGCTTGCCGATGTGGATCATCTTGGTGCCGGTATCGGCCTGCTGGCGGTGATGGGTCAGCGCCACCGAGTGGAACTCGCCCACCGAGTCGTCGCCGAGCAGCACGCAGGACGGGTACTTCCACGTGATCGCCGAACCGGTGTCGACCTGGGTCCAGGTGACCTGGCTGCGTGCGC
>NZ_JBMWDP010000067.1:0-8150 GCF_049545505.1 Stenotrophomonas sp. NPDC077421
TCCTTGCCTGCATTGGGAACTACCTTGCGTTGAGCGCTTCGCGCATCGAGGAACTGGTGCTGGTGCGCACGCCCTGCGTGGTCACCGCGAGTAGGTCGTGCAACAACTTGTTTTGCTCGGTCAGCAGCGCATTGCTCTGTTGGACGGCTGCTGTGGTTTCGGCCTGCCCCTTCCCATCGACCACCAGGTCAAACACGGCCCGGCTGAAGTTGTCGGGAAGAGCTTCGATCGCATCGGCGAGCTGGCCCATGCTGGTGCCGTCGTCCATGTCCAGATTCCCGACCTTCATGCCGTCGATCAGCCCGATCACCTGGCCGAACAGGTTGTTGTAGTCCTTGCCACTTGAGTAGAGGTTGCGACCGAAACCCAAGGCCGCCTGTGCGGCCGCCTGCGCCGCGCCGGCATCTCCCCCCGATACCGCGCGCTCCAGCTCGCGCATCGCCTCTTGCAGCTTCTCCTGGTCCGTCAGCGGTGACAGGTCGCTTATCGACAATCCATACTTCATTGCCTTCTTGTCGGCGTCGATCTGGGCCTGCAGCTTCCCCATGCTCGTCGCGCGCAGGGCCTCGATCTTGGCCAAGTCCTCCGCCCGGGCACCAGACAAACCGAGCGCCTTGGCGTAGTCGTTGGCCGCCTTAACCTGCTGGCGGTAGGTGCGTTCGATCGACAGTGCCTGCGACTGATACCGCGAAAGGTCTCCGGTCAGTAGTTGCGTCGAAACATCCGCCATCAGTGCACCGTAGCTCTTGGCCGCCCCGGTCAGTCGAGCATAGGCATCGCTCATCGTTTCGCCAGCGCGGGCCAGGTCTCCCATGCGGTCAACTACTGCGGTGATCACTCCGTCGCCGCTGCGGCTCCACAACTGGGCAGCATTTGCAATGTCTGCCTGGATAGCAACGGTAAGGCCGGCCACCTCGTTAAGCTTGGCCGCGTCACTGCGGTAGCGCTCTGCCAGGCGTTCTATTTCGTCAGCTGCGCCGTAAGCCTTGGCCACCGCCAGCATGTTCTCGCCAGCCAAACGCTGGGCAAAGGCCTCTTCTGCCTCGTAGTAGACCCGCCCGGCAATCTGGCCGAACTCCTTGGTCAGGTTGCCATTCTTGTCGAACTCCTGTCGAAATGAGCCCGCCACCATTGGTGGCACCGCCACCCCCAGCGCTGCAGCCGCTTGGCCCATCGCCTTCTCGATCTGGTCGAAGAGGTCACGCACGGACTGCAGCGCCGCGTCGTCCATCGCTGCGCGATTGGTTCGGCTTTTGGATCCCCGGAAGAGGCTCCGCTTCTTGGACTGAGTGGTTTCACTGACACCAGACACGCCGGAATCACCGATGTTGAACTGGCTGGCGCCACCGGTAGTTTTCCAGCTTGTGCCAAACAAACCGCCTCCGGTGACCTTGTCCAGGGCAAATGCACCCAAGCCAATCCAGCCGGCAGGCCCGATACTCTTGAGCCCGCCGGTCAGCGCGCCCATCAGCCCTGAGCCGCCCTTGTAAGCAGCCATGCCGGCGGAGATGACGCCGCTTACGGCGTTCCCGGCAAAGCCGCCGGCCAGCGTGGAAACGCCCTTGGTGAACAGGCCGTCGCCGCCCTGCATCCCCATCATGCCGCCGGCCAGCGCGCCGCCCCAGTTAATGCCCGACAGCGCGGACGCCTTGCCGCCAGGCCCGGTGAAGGCTGGCATGTTGTTGCCGAATCCCATCATCGACCCTGGGTCCGTGCGGGTGCCAGTGGCGATGCGGGTCTGGAAGCCTGCAGCGGCCTGGCTCTTGGACACCAGCGCGGCCACGCTGGCCAGATTCTGGCCGCCGGCGGCGGTCCCATTGCCCGACAGAATGCTGTAGCCAACTCGGTCAAGGATGCTGGTCTGGATCGGCAGCACCAGCTTCTGCTGCAGCAGCTGGCGGGAAAGGTCGCGCAGGCCCTGCCTGGCTACGTCCTTCAAGTCCCCCCACAGGCTGCGCCAGTCGCGCATCCCGCCGGCAACGAACTCCGCCATAGCATCGGCGGCATCGCCGACACCGTAGATCACCACGTTGGCCCAGGCCTCGACATTGGCCGCGGCCTCTTCCATCTGCAGCGACAGCGCAGCGGAAGCACCAGCCGCGGCCAGAATCGACCGCTCGTATTCTTCATAGCTCGCCGCGCCCTTGGCCAATGCCAGCGCTTCCTTGCCACCAGCGGCCTCCACCGACTTTTGCAGCTCTTGTCGCATGTCGCGCTCGTTGAGCAGCTGCCGGCGATATAGCTCCCGCGCACGGCCGATCTTGCCCAGCATGGCCAGCTCGCCGTTCATGGTCGCCAGCAAGGCCTCCGGGCTGGTCATGGCTCGATCAACCTCTGCCGCTACCTTGGCGTATTCCATTGCGCTTTGGGCCATCAGCACGTTGGCATCACCCTGGGCGATGTTGCCCTTGGCCAGGGCGGCGTTGTACTCACCCATGTTCTGCAGGTGCCTGGCCATCGCCTCGTCGAGCGGGCCTTTCATTGCCGCTGCCGCCAGCTCCGCCTGCTGCGTGTATCTGGCCAGGGCCTCGGTAACTGCCTTCTGTTCCTTGGCCGAAGCCTTGTCGGATGCGCGTGCGGTCTGCGTCGCCTTCTGGGCGGCTTCAGTCTGTCGGATCAGGCTCAGACCCTGAGCGATCTGCTTGTTGTAGGCAGCCCGCTGCTCGGTGGTGAGTTTGTCCACACCACCAGCCGCATTGATCTTCTGCCCAACATCGACCATGAACGCCGCTTCGGCGCCCTGCTTCAGGCGGACGAGGTTCACCAGCTGACTGTCAACACTAGCCTGCAGCGACTTCAGGTGCTGGTTAATTCCTTCGGACGCCGCGTGAGATGCGACAGCCTGCCGATTGAGCGCGGCAGTAGTTGCGTCGGTCTGGCGCTCAGCCGCGCCGCTCACTCCGGTAAGCGCACTGAGTAAACCGCGCTGGCGCTCGAACTCGAGGCTACTGGTCGCTGCAGCTGCGGTTTGTTGCGTCATAGATTTCGCGACAGTCTGCGCTGCAGGAGAGCCGTCGATCATCGTGCGCCAGGCCGCTTCAAGCCCCGCAGAGAATTCATCGGCGGAGAGCTTTCCGCCGTGGAGACTCTCCTTTAGCCGGGTGGTTTCCTTGATGAATGCATCGGCGTGAGCCACGTCCGAGTACGCCGCCGCAGAAGAGATCATTTCCTGAATGGACTTTGTGACCTCCCTATACGACTCGCTAATTCGAGCATCGAGCTTCAGCAGCTCGCCGGCACGCTCCTGCTTATTCAGCTCCGTGTACTTGGTGATCGTGTCGTCCAGCGTCCCGTTGAAGTCGATCAACGCGCTGTCCGCCTCCTTGGTGCTGTCGCGAATCATCCACCAGCCAGCCGCTGCCGTGGCGATCGCAGCAGCGATCCCGACAGGACCGCCGAGCGCGGCGTACGCGGACTGAAGCCCCTGCGCTGCTACGCGCGCAGCCGTCTGCGCAGCGGTCAATCGCACCGTCGGCGGGAGCATCCCCATCATGCCTATGGATGCTCGATTTGCCACCACGGAGTTGGCGGCCCACAGCGCGTTGAGTGCCGAAATCCCGGCCATCAGCTTGCCGCCTGCATAGAAGACGGCAAGGCCGGTTCCAAGCGGAACCGCCGCTGCCGCGACTACCCCCAGGTTGTCAGCGAACGAATTTACTGCGGTCGTTGCCGCAGCAATTCCTCCGCTTTGAGCCTGGCTTCCCAGTAGGTCATCAAAGGAGTTCTTCAGCCCCGTCAGGGCGCCGCCAAGCGTGTCACGGGCTGCAGCCGCGGCGCCAGCGTAAGACCCTTCCATGACGCCCATGACCATAGCCTGGGCTTCCGCGAGACGGCCCGTTTCAACCAGCGAAGCCAGCATGTCTTTCTGCTGTTCGGTGAAGAGGAAGCCCTGTTTGGTAAGTGCGGAAATTCCCTCAGTCGGATACTCAAGCGCCTTGCCGATGGTTTCGGCCGACTGAGTGATGTTCTCGCCAAGTCGCACCGACTGGTCAATTGCGAGCTGAAGAGCCCGTGGGAAGTTCTCTCCTACGATGCCCGTGTACGACAACAGGCGCGTCTGCGCATTGACGATCTCACCGGACGAGTGAGTGGTCGCCTTGGCCATCTTGTCAGCCATATCGACCAGCTGCCGGCTGTTGAAGCCGGCGGTCTGCCCCGTGGACTTCAGGATCGCATTCAACTGGGCAAGTTCATTCTGCGCGTTCACGGTCTCCGTAATGAACCGCCCCAACAGGGCCCCGCCTCCAATCGCGCCAAAGCCCTTTGCCAGCGAAGACATGCTCAGGTCGATGCTGGTAACCGACACCTTTGCATCGCGGGCGGCCTGCGCGAAGCTGTCGGACATCTCGCGCTGCATCTGCCGCATTGCCCTTGCGGCGCGATCAGAAGCCCGAGCAGACTTTCCAAGGTCGCGTTCAAAGCTCCCGGTTTCTGCGAGCAGATCGACGGTCAGAGTGTAGAGGGCCATGTTTCACCAATAGAAAAGGCCCGCTCGTGGCGGGCCTGTACTTAGTCGTTGCGCCACCGAGGCGCGTTTCAGCAGCTACGGCCTATTTGGGCCGTGAACGCTTAACGAGCTGGCCGTCGATGACCAGCTCTTTGAGGAACACTCCATCCTTAGACATCGTGCAGCGCGCGGCTGTGTCTACGTTTGCTCCGAATCCGTTCATGAGCGTCAGTCCTTCCCCAGCAACCCAGGTCACGACGATGCTATCGCTGAAGGTCTGGACCCGGGATGGCCCAGGAACACGCGCAGATGAAGGGTTCTTCGCGGACTCTTTGATCCACTGCCTACATCTGTCGCTGGCCGAAGCCTCTACCCGTTCCTCTGGTGATTTTCGTCCGCCAATCTGCATCCAAGCGAATGCCCCGACCACTACAACGAAGGCAATTCCAGCAGCGATCCAATCCTTGGACGTGTAAACCCTACTCATCGGTCATTAACCCCTCAGCCATGAAGGGTAAAAATTGTCGCACCGTGCGGTAACTTCGACAAACTATGCTGGAATTTCCTCGAACTCCATGTACCCGCTGAAATACTGCCGGCTGAGGTTCTCCGCCGTCGGAAGCTGGACGGCATAACCATAAATTGCAGCGCGCGCGGCCAGTCCCGGATCGAAGGCCTTGGAGCGGATGTCCCGGAATTGCGGGATAACACAAGCTCGCCGGCGACGGGCCATCGCCATCGCGAGCGTCTCCCAGTCGGTGCCACCCAACCCGCCTCGGCGCACCACCTCCGTGGGCCGTCCTGAGAAGGTCGCAGTCAGCCGCCGGTAGACAGCACCGGGTACGGTGTTGACCTGCCCGCCCTTGGTCCGCGTGTGGACACTGGCGTCGATCGGTCCAACCGCCCACCCATCCTTGATGCCGATGTCGACCGCACGGAAGATCGCAATCTCCCCCACTTCGACGTTCGTCACCAGGGTGTCGATCACCACCGCGACGCTGCTCACCGTGGCTGCGGCGGTCGGGAACAGCCAGGCGCATACGGTGCCGTCGGGCAGGCGCACGGTCGTTGCGGTGGCCCCCGCGGCGCTGACCAACACCCCCTCCGGCACGTTGAGGCCGAGCAACGCCACTATCCCCGGGACCAGCCCCTCGGCGAGCGTCACGTTGATGGACAGGCTGCCTGTCCGGTGAATGCGGCTGCGGCGCCCCGGCTTTCCGTCGAACATTGCAGCGCCGGCGTCGGTGGTCAGCCAGGTGCCGCCCACCAGCGCCACAGACTGCACCGCAGGCATTCCATATCCGATCAGCACCGCATCACCCCCACAACGTCAGCACCACGTCACCCGTGGCAGGGTTGCGCTCCACGCGCCGCACCAGTACCTGCTTGCCTGCCTCCAACCCATACCGGCTGTAGGCGATGCGTCCCACCTGCCCCGGGTGCGGCGCCAGCTCCTGGTCGCCCTGCACGCTGACCCGGTAGAAGAACCGCTGCACCCGGTACATGGCCACTACCCGGTCGATCTCTGCCTGCGCGTCCGCGCCATTCCAGAAGAGCGAGAGCACCGGGTCGGCGCCGTCGGCGCGGCGGTAGTGAGGATGCATCGCCCCGGCCCCGTACACCTGGGCGCGGAACAATCCCATCAGCTCGTCGCGGCGCCACTGCGGCATGTCCACCACGTCCGTGACCAGGTCGGAAGCGCCCAACGCTTGGGCGTTCGGCCGGTAGGCCATGCGGCGCGTGAGGTTCGGGGCTTCGTCAGGAACGGCGAGCAGATCTTCGGCCAGGTCGCCGCCGGCGAGGTCGAAAGCCAGTTCCCCCGCCCATTCCTCTGGCGCCGCCACCTGGACGAATCGAAGTGCACCGTCAGCGTCCTGGTAGCAGCCGACTCCGTAGCTGGGCAGGATCGCGTTCATCGCGTCCCGGCCAGTGATGGCCGTGCCGGCGTAGTAGCCCACACCGGCATAGCCAGTGGCGGCATCGATCGCCGCGCAGTCTGTGCCCGACCATGCTGCCTTGCCCAGGCGCCCCATGATGTCGGCCATCGCCTGCTGCAGCGTCGCCGGCGCCGGCCCCGGGCCAACGCTAGAAGCGTCTGTCACCACAGGCATGACCGGTGGCGATCGCATGAGCAGCTGCTGCCCATCCGGGGATAGGGAGAAGGTGCCCGCCTCCATCGCGTCGCCGCGGTCAAGGACGGTATCCGTGTAGATCCGCGAATCGGCAACGAACATCGCCGTCGCATCCGAATTTGCCCCCATTGCCGGCACGCTGGCCACAGCTCCGATCAGCACCGGCTGCGGCTTCCACGCCAGGCCGGGGATGTTCGGCAGGAACACACTGCGGTTGATCACCTCGTCGAGGTCATCGTGCGCGTCCCGGAAGTAGATGCCCTTGGTGCCGTCGTCGTTGATCTCGATCCGGTCGAGCGAGAAGCGGTACGCCGCGTGCGTGTCGGCGAGCATCCCATCCGCCGGACCGACCCTCACCTGCGCCGGCGCGCCAGAAGCGCCACTGAGCGCCAGATCGTCCAGGACGCCATCAGCGTCCAGCGCCTGGCATTCCGCCGCGCTGGTCTGGCTCACCGGTTCACCACCCCACGGCCAGAAGTTGATTTCGCTGATGAGGGTGATGCCGTCGGCCAGCACTCCCTCGAACCGGGCGTTGGCCGGGGAGTCACCCGGGGCGGTCAGCCAGTCGGCATCGGCGAGGCGCGCCACCGCTGGGGATGCGGCGGGCAAGCGCCAGCCGACCTGAGCGGCAGGACTACTGGCACCCCACTGCCCTGCATTGACCGCCATGCACAGACCACCGGCTTCGGTGGCCGCGAGCGAGGCGCAGAAGTGCAGCGGGCCGGTAAGCCCGATGTCCCTCTGGTGGACCAGCACGCCGTTGCGGTAAAGCTTGAGCCGGGTTGGCGCGCCGACCTCCACCAGCACCCCCGCGATTTCACCTTTGGCAAGGACGGGCAAGCCGGCAGCGACCGGCCCACCGTCGAAAAGCACGGTCCCTGCGCCAAGGTTCCAACCAATGCCAGCGGCATCACCGCCGGGGAAGGTGGTCAGCGAAGCGCCGGCCGTCGCGACGCCGACGACGGCGGCCATCGGATCATCGCCCCACACCGCGAACTCGGCACCGAAGGTGCCGTGATCCAGTGCAAGGTCAGAGCGGGCCATGTGGTGGATCTCCGCCGCTGCGGTTGTAGCCAGCGTGAGGCCGCCGTCGCGGGCGGCCAGCAACGGGCCAATGGGCAGCGCGGCAAAGCGCCCGAAGGTGTCAGCCATCATTTCCTCAGAGTGAGTCGAACCAATCCTCGGCCTCGTCGTCGTCGGACTTCGGCACAAGAACATCTAGGAAGGCCTGCATGCTGCGCTTTGTGCCGGCCTGGCTGTGCGCTGCTGCCGTGAAGGCGGCGAAGGCCGCAGGCTTGATGTGCAGACCAACAGGGTCGATGGGGTTCCGCTTGTGAAACTCCCACCAGCTCAGGTACTCGCGGCGCGACATAGTCGACCGCAGCTCGGCCACCGTGCGATGCAGGTGGCCGGCCAGTACGTGCCAGAACCAGTCTTCGCCGCGCTGCCTTAGGCGTTTCCCGTCTCGGCCTGGGCGTCAGCGGCCTTGTCGCCGAAGCCGGAGTGCTTCATGGCGACCTGCTGCAGTTCCGCGGCAACCAACGGCTTCAGCTGTGCGGCCTGCGCGGCGG
>NZ_JBMWDP010000068.1:0-7963 GCF_049545505.1 Stenotrophomonas sp. NPDC077421
AGTAGCCGCCGACGATCTGCGCCATCTGCATCACCTGCTCCTGGTACACCATGATGCCGTAGGTGTCTTTCAGGATGGCTTCGGTACGCGGATCGGGGTAGATGATTTCTTCCTGCCCGTGCTTTCGCGCGTTGAAGGAGGGAATCAGGTCCATCGGACCAGGCCGGTACAGCGACACCAGCGCGATCAGGTCTTCGAAGCGGTCGGGGCGCGCGTCCTTCAGCAGGCGGCGCATGCCCGAGGATTCGAACTGGAACACCGCGCCGGTATTGCCGTTGGCGAAGATGTCCTTGTAGGTCGGGGCGTCGTCGAGCGGCAGGGCGGTGATGTCCACCGGCGGAATGCCGGCACGGGCATGGCGCCTGTTGATCGCCTTGACCGCCCAGTCGATGATGGTCAGCGTACGCAGGCCGAGGAAGTCGAACTTCACCAGGCCGATTTCTTCGACGTCGTTCTTGTCGAACTGGGTGACCGGGTTGCGGCCACGGCCGCCTTCGTCGTGTTCGGCGAACAGCGGGCAGAACTCGGCCAGCGGTTCGGGCGCGATCACCACGCCACCGGCATGCTTGCCGGCGTTGCGGGTGAGGTCCTCGAGCTGGCGGGCCAGGTCGATGAGGTCGCGCACATCGTCTTCGGACTGGTAGCGCTGGATCAGCTCGGGCGAGGCCATTTCCGGGTCTTTGCCTTCGCCCATCGCATCCTTGAGCGAGATGCCCAGGATGTTCGGGATCAGCTTGGAAACGCCATCGACCAGGCCATACGGGAAACCGAGCACGCGGCCGGAGTCGCGCACCACCGCCTTGGCGGCCATCGTGCCGTAGGTGATGATCTGGCTGACCCGCTCGCGGCCGTACTTGCGCGCGACGTAGTCGATGACTTCGTCGCGGCGGTCCATGCAGAAGTCGATATCGAAGTCGGGCATCGACACGCGTTCGGGGTTGAGGAACCGCTCGAACAGCAGGTTGTACGGGATCGGGTCGAGGTCGGTGATCTGCAGCGCCCAGGCGACCAGCGAGCCGGCACCGGAACCACGGCCGGGGCCGATCGGAATGCCCTGGTTCTTGCCCCACTGGATGAAGTCGGCCACGATCAGGAAGTAGCCGGGGAAGCCCATCTTGATGATGGTGGCGAGCTCGAACTCCAGGCGCTCGACGTAATCGGCGCGGGTCTTGCCTTCGGCCAGCGGGTTCTTCTCCAGCCGCGCGTCCAGGCCCTTGCGCGATTCGCTGCAGATCCAGCTCTCCAGCGTTTCGTTTTCCGGCACCGGGTAGTTGGGCAGGAAGTAGGTTCCCAGACGCATTTCGACGTTGCAGCGCTGCGCAAGTGCGAGCGTATTGTCGATGGCGTCGGGGATGTCGGCGAACAGCGCGCACATCTCCTCGGGGGACTTGAGGTACTGCTGGTCGCTGTAGTCGCGCGGACGCTTGGGGTCGTCGAGCACGCGGCCGGAGGAGATGCACACACGGGCTTCGTGCGCGCTGAAATCCTCCGGCTGCAGGAAGCGCACGTCGTTGCTGGCCACTACGGGCAGGCCGCGCTGGCCGGCGGCCTGAAGGGCGAACTGGTTGAACGCTTCCTCGCCCTCGCGCCCGGTACGGGTCAGTTCCAGGTGCAGGCCATCGCCGAACACGCGCTGCCAGTCGGCGAGCTGCTGCTCGGCGAGGTCGTGGCGGCCTTCACCGGCAAGGCGCCCGGCCAGGCTGTCGCGGCCGGCCAGGGCGAACAGGTTGTGGCAGCCGGCCTTGAGCCAGTCCGGGTGCACGGCGACGCCGCCTTCCGGGCGGTGGCCCTCCATCCAGGCGCGGGTCAGCAGGCGAGAGAGACTCAGGTAGCCCTCGCGATCGCGGCAAAGCAGGGTCATGCGCCAAGGGGTCATGCCCTCTTCGGCGATCATGATGTCGGCACCGGCGATCGGCTTGATGCCGACGGTTTCGGCCGCTTTGTAGAACTTGACCAGCGCGAACAGGTTGTTCAGGTCGGTGACTGCCAGCGCCGGCAGCTTCAGTTCCACCGCGCGGCTGAGCAGGTTGGCCTGCTTGGCCTTCTTCGGGTCGGCCTGATCCGGCTTCGCCGGGACACGAATGGTCGAATCCGCCAGCGAAAACTCGGTGTGGATGTGGAGATGTACGAAACGGGAAGTGGACATGCCGGGCCAATGTAATGCCCGGTCAGGGTAGCGGCGGGCGGCAGGCGGAACAAGGCTTGACAGGTCAGGCAGGGGCGGTGGTGCGGGCAGTACGGTTCAGGTTGGCGCGCTGTTGCCGGCCCCGTCCACGCCGTGCTGAGCCATGCCCGGCACCTCTCACTCCCGGAAAGCACGACCGGTCCGAGGCACAGCACGCCTCCGCGTCGGCCGTGAAGCGCTCAGCCCGGGACCGCGACCAGCTCGGTATCGAAACACGCCCGAACCGGCGCGAAGCTGCGTCGATGCTGCGGGCAGGGGCCGTGCGTGCGCAGGGCGGCCAGGTGGGCCGGGGTGCCGTAGCCCTTGTGCTGGTCGAAGCCGTACTCGGGGTGCTGCTCGTGCAGCGCCAGCATGTAGCGGTCGCGGCTGACCTTGGCCAGGATCGAGGCGGCCATGATCGCGCGGTCCAGCGCATCGCCGCCGACCAGCGCCTGGGCCGGGCAGGGCAGGCCCTTGGGCACCACGTTGCCGTCGATGCGCGCGAACTGCGCCACGTGCGCCACGCCTTCGACCGCGCGGCGCATGCCGAGCATCGTGGCCTGGTAAATGTTGAGCGCGTCGATCTCGGCCACGTCCACCATCACTACGTGGAAGGCCAGCGCACGTTGCTGGATCCTGTCGAACAGCGCGTCGCGGCGGAGCGCCGTCAGCTGCTTGGAGTCGTCCAGGCCGTTCAGGCGTGGGCGGTCCGGGCAGAACACGACGGCCGCCACCGCGACCGGACCGGCAAGCGGGCCGCGCCCTGCTTCGTCCACGCCCGCGACGTAGCGCGGTGCGACTGTCGCCAGTGCCGCCCCATCGAACAGCGCCAGCGAGGCGGCCGCAGCGTGGCGGCGGCTCACGCCGCCCCACCTGTGCGCGGCTGGCGCATCAGCAGCTCGGCCACCGCCTCGGCGGCACGTGCCGAGGCGTCACGGCGCAGTTGCAGATGCAGTTGCGCGTAAGTGCCCTGCAGGTCGGCGATACGCTGCGGGTGGTCGAACCACTGCAGAATCGCGGCTGCCAGCTTGTCCGGCACGCAGTCGTGCTGGATCAGCTCCGGCGCCAGGTCCTTGCCGGCCAGGATGTTGGGCAACGCGAAGCGGTCGACCTTGATCAGGCCCAGCGCCTTGACGATGCGGTAGGTCAGCTCGGCCACCCGGTAGCCGACCACCATCGGGCGCTTGACCAGCATGGTTTCCAGTGTCGCGGTGCCGGAGGCCAGCACCACCACGTCGGCGGCGATCATCGCCTCGCGTGCCTGCCCATCGAGCAGGTGCGAATGCGCCACCGGCAGCGCCGAGCGCGACAACTGTTCCTGGATCAGCTGGCGGCAGGCCGGATTGGCGGCCGGAACCACCACATGCAGCCCGGGAATGCGCTCGGACACCTGCCAGGCGGCTTCGAAGAACGCCTCGCCCAGCTTGCCGATCTCGCCCAGGCGGCTGCCCGGCAGCACGGCCAGCACGCTGGCGTTGGCGGGCAGGCCCAGCGCCATGCGGGCCGCGTCGCGGTCGCTCTGCAACGGAATGTCGTCAGCCATCGGATGACCGACGAAGCGCGCATCGATGCCGTGCCGTGCGTAGATCGGCGGCTCCATCGGGAACAGGCAAAGCACCAGATCGGCGCTGGCGCCGATCTTCTCGGCCCGCTTCTCGCGCCAGGCCCACACCGACGGGCTCACGTAGTGCACCGTGGTGATGCCGCGCTCCTTCAGCCAGCGCTCCACGCCCAGGTTGAAGTCCGGGGCGTCGATGCCGATGAAGACATCCGGCCGCCAGTCCAGCGCACGCGTGCGGAACTCGCCGCGCAGCTTCAGCAGGCGCGGCAGGTGGCGCAGGATTTCGGTCAGCCCCATCACCGCCAGCTCGCTGGCATCGAACCAGGTCTGGCAGCCGGCGCTGCGCATGGCATCGCCGCCGATGCCGGCGAACTCGGCGTTGGGGAAGCGCTGCCGCAGTTCGCGGACCAGGCCGGCACCGAGCAGGTCGCCGGATGCTTCGCCCGCGACCAGTGCGATCCGCACCGGGCGGTCGGATGCGCGTGGCGTGGCCACGATGGTGGTCTCCAGCGCACCCACAACCGCCGCGAGCTCGATGATCTCGGCGGTCGTGCCGGTGGGAAGGGGCCCGCCCGGTCCCGTCATCGCAGCAGCGGCCTCTCGGCGTGCTCGATGAAGTCCAGCAGGTCCTTCACGTCCGCGCTGTGCAGCGCCTGTTCGGCCAGCTGCACCTTGGCTTCGGCCAGCGGCAGGCCGGCCACATACAGCGTGCGGTAGGCGCGCTTGATGCTGGCGATGCGCTCGGCGTCGAAACCGCGGCGCTTCAGTCCTTCACTGTTGATGCCACGCGGTCGGCCCAGCGAATCGCTGCCCACCATCGTGAACGGCGGTACGTCGCCATTGGTCAACGCGCCCATTCCCAGGAACGCATGCGCGCCGATCCGGCAGAACTGATGGGCACCGGCGAAGCCGCTGATGATCACGTAGTCGCCCACGGTCACGTGGCCGGCCAACGTGGTGTTGTTGGAGAACACGCAGTGGTCCCCGACATGGCAGTCGTGCGCCACGTGGGTGTAGGCCAGCATCCAGTTGTCGTTGCCAACCGTGGTGATGCCGCCGCCGCCTGCGGTGCCGCGGTTGATGGTGACGAACTCGCGGATGACGTTGTCATCGCCGATCACCAGCTCGGTGCGTTCGCCCGTGTACTTCTTGTCCTGCGGCTCGCCGCCGATCGCGGCGTGGCCGATGAAACGGTTGTTGCGGCCGATCCGGGTCGGACCGTGGATGGAGCAGTGCGGACCGACCTCGGTGCCGGCGCCGATCTCGACATCGGCACCGATCAGGCTGAACGCGCCGACGCGGACATCGGGCGCCAGCCGGGCCGACGGGTCGACCACGGCGGTGGGATGGATCAGGGGGGCGTTGTCGCTCATCGCAGGTCTCCTGCCGGACTCATTCGCGGGTGCCGGCGCACAGCACTTCGGCGCACGCCACGATCTCGCCTTCGACCTTGGCCACGCAGTCGTACACGGCCATGTTGCGGATCACGCGCTTGATCTCCACGTGCATTTCCAGCACGTCACCGGGAACGACCTGCTTGCTGAAACGGGCCTTGTCCACCTTGACCATGTAGAACAGCTTGGACTGCGCATCGCGGCCCAGGGTGAGCTGGGTGAGCACGCCACCGGCCTGGGCCATCGCTTCGATGATCAGCACGCCGGGCATGATCGGCTGGCCCGGGAAGTGGCCCTGGAAGAAGGGCTCGTTGATGCTGACGTTCTTGGTTGCGACGATGGTGCGCTTGTCGTAGTCGATCGACACGACCTTGTCGACCAGCAGGAACGGGTAACGGTGCGGGATCAACGCCTGGATCTCGGTGATGTCCGGCAGCTTCTGTTCGTGGCTCATTCCTTCTCCTTGCTCACAGACAGGATGCGACGGGCCAATGCATCGAGCTGCTTGAAGCGCGCGGCGTTTTTGCGCCACGTGCGGTTGTCGGTCAGTGGGGTGCCGGACGAATACTCGCCCGGCTCATGAATGGAGTTGCGCACCACCGACTTGCCGGTGATGACGACCTTGTCGCAGATTTCGAGGTGGCCGACCACGCCGACGGCGCCGCCGAGCAGGCAGTAGCGGCCGATCTTGGCGCTGCCGGCGATGCCGGTGCAGCCGGCGATGGCCGAGTGCGCACCGATCTGCACGTTGTGTGCGATCTGCACCAGGTTGTCCAGGCGCACGTCGTTGTCGAGCACGGTGTCTTCCAGCGCGCCGCGGTCCACGCAGGTGTTGGCGCCGATCTCGCAGTCGTCGCCGATGCGCACGCCGCCGAGCTGCGGCACCTTGATCCAGTGGCCGGCATCCATTGCCAGGCCGAAGCCGTCGGCGCCGAGCACAGCACCGGGATGGATGCGCACGCGCTTGCCGAGCTTGACCCGGGTCACCAGGGTCACCCGTGCGATCAGCTCGCAGCCGGTGTCCAGGGTGCAGTCCTCGCCGATGATGCTGCCGGGGCCGACGATGCAGTTCTCACCGACGACGCTGCGCGCGCCGATGGTGACGAACGGGCCGATGTGGGCGCTGGCGGCCACCTGCGCATCCGGATCGATGATCGCGCTGGGGTGGATGCCTGGCGGACGGGTCGGCGCGATGTCGAACAGCGCGGCGATCTTGGCGAAGGTCGTGTACGGGTCCTTGGCCACCAGCGCGGTGCCGGGTGCGGCCTCGGCATCCTCGGCGCGCAGCACCACGATGCCGGCCTGGCTGTCGGCCAGTTGGGCGCGGTAGCGCGGGTTGGCCAGGAAGGTCAGCTGGCCGGGGCCGGCATGGGCAAGGGTGGCCACGCCACGGATGGCGGTGCTGCCATCACCGTGGACCTGCAGGCCAAACTGCTCGGCGAGTTGCTGGGCGGTATAGGAAGGAGTATTCACGCCGGAAGTTTACCGTGTGCCGTGACTTCGGTCATGTTCGGCCCTTTCCGGGCCTGATCCACCACGCGCGTACGATGGGCTGTGTACCCCCCGGCTGTGCCCGGTTGCTGTTGGATTCAGGCGAACAGCGTGTGGCTGAAGGAACGTCTGGCTTGGGCGGGTCGGGGCGGGTTCGCGGCGGACGTCCCGGCGCGGGGCTACCCGGCGGCGGCTCCAGCCCGTAGCAGGTGAAATGCTGCCGTTCGCCGTTCGCTTTGCGGCTTGAGGCTCGAAAACAGAAACGCCGGGACATGCCCGGCGTTTCTGCTGATGCGTCCGACGCTTAGAACTGGCCGCCGAACGTGAACTGGAGACGCTCGATCTCGTCGCCGTCTTCCTTCTTGAGCGGGAAGGCGTAGCTGATCGAGATCGGACCGACCGGTGCGCGCCACAACAGCGCCACACCGGTGGACACGCGCAGCTCGTTGGCCTTGAAGTTGTCTACCCCGGTGTACACGTTGCCGAAGTCCAGGAACGCCGAGATGCGTGCCGACGGGCTGTCGAACAGACGCGGGAAGTACGCTTCGATCGAGCCGACCGTCTTCAGCGAACCGCCCAGCGGCTGGCCGTTGCTGTAGCCGTTGATGGCTTCCGAACGCGGGCCCAGCGTGTTGTCTTCGAAGCCGCGCACCGAGTTGGTGCCGCCGGCGTAGAAGTTCTCGTAGAACGGCAGGCCCGTGGCGGTCACGGTCTTGCGGTAGTCCGGCGAGGACGTATTGCAGTTCACTGTCTGCGTCGGATTCGGGTTGTCGGTGGTGGGCGGGGTGTAGCAGAGGTCGCGGGTGACGTCCTTGCCGTAGCTGTCGCCGTAGCCGATTTCCGCGCGGGTGTTGATCACCAGCGACGGCATGATCGGCCAGTACTTGGAGAACTGGTAGTTCAGCTTGTAGTACTCGACCGTCGAGCCCGGCAGCGTGGTCTCCAGGCCGACGCGCTGGTAGGTACCGCGGGTGGGCATGAAGTAGTCGTTGCGGGTATCGCGCGCCCAGCCCAGCTCGGTACGCCAGGAGTGGAACGTGCGCTGGCCGACCGCGTTGATGTAGTCGATGATCGCCTCCGGCGTGGCCTCCCGGTAGGTGGTGATCTGGTTGCTGTCGATGCCGAACATCAGCGAGACGGTGTCGTTCTCGGTGATCGGCACGCCGAAGATCATCTGCGCCGCACCGTTGGTGCTGTTGTACTGCGCGGTGTTGAAGTCGGAGTAGTCCAGTTCGCGCCAGGACAGGTTGTAGCCCAGCGAGACGCCGTCATCGGTGAAGTAGGGGTTGGTGTAGGAGAAACCGTAGCGCTGCAGGTAGCTGCTGCGCGAGGCTTCGACCGACACGCGGCTGC
>NZ_JBMWDP010000069.1:0-7912 GCF_049545505.1 Stenotrophomonas sp. NPDC077421
GCCGCTCGCTCACCCCCTTCTCGACCATGCTCCGCACCAGCAGCCTGCGCGCCGGTGCGGTCACCACTTTTTTCGCAACGCATCCTTGATGACGTCGTTCTCGAAGACCTGTTCTGCCAGTAGCTTCTCCAGGCGTGTGTTCTCCGCCTCCAGGTCTTTGAGCCGTTTGGCGTCGGTCACGCTCATGCCGCCGAACTTGCTGCGCCACAGGTAGTACGAGGCCTCGCTAAAACCATGCTGGCGGCAGAGGTCCTTGATGAGCATGCCGGCCTCAGCCTCGCGTAGGAAGCCAATGATCTGCTCTTCGGAAAAGCGCTTTTTCACGTCCAATCTCCTTGTCATTGAATTGGACTCCAAACCGCTTCGCTACTCAATCTCGGGGGACGTCGGTGCTACGGCAGCGAACAAGAAAGATGGAAGCAGGCTCATGGCTGATCGGTGTGCTGGACGTTGGGCGGACAGAAGGCCACACACACACCGAGATGATTGAGTAGCGGTCGAACCGGCTCGTCATGCCGCTGGAAGCTCCACTGCAGCTCAAGACCACCAGCGCTGAAGCCGGGATAGGCGTAGTAGCGATAGTTGCCATCAGGATCATCCTTCAAGTACGACTTTCTCAAGTAGGCCTCGCCGCAGTGACCGTTGATGTACGTGCCTGCCGGGTGACGGGGAACGTCTGGTCCAGGCCAACTGCTGACCCGGCTTTCGTCCAGTGCCGGGCACAGCATCTTTCCATCGACTACCAAGCCGTAGAAGCCCACATCCCGCATCCGATCGGTTGGGCTCGTCCACTTGAGCTTCTCCTTGTCGTCCGGTGACGGCATGAGGTAGAACACATTCGCACGCGGCCAGAGGCGGATGCCGGAGATACGCACCTCCATCAACTGTTCTCCAATAGCCGACGTGTCGTTGGAGTCGATTACTACGCCGCGGCGATCAAAAACATAGAAGTACTGCGCGGACATCGATGCAGGATTGCGGGAAGAAATGATCGCCCGGAACGGCCAATCCTCGGGCGGGTGATAGCTTCCCGTTCCCTGGGGCGGTAGTCGTGTCGAACCGAAGTTCACCCTCCAGTGTGTCTGCTCGTCAGGTGGGGTGACATCTCGGTACGCATCCTCTCCCTCTTCCGGATGGCATTCATAGATGCGGCCCTCCACCGTACGGATGGTGGCGGGGGGCTTGGGGCAGTTGATCGGGCCCATTTGCTCTCCCGGCAGAGTCTCGAATAGACCCGGTGAAATCGACGCGGCGGCTAGGGCAAAGGGATAGAGAAAGCTCATGGCTGATCGGTGTACTGGACGTTGGGGTGGGAGAAAGGTTCCCGCCTATTTCGGCGGACAGAAGGCCACACACACACCGAGACGATTAAGTAGCGGTCGCACCGGCTCGTCATGCCGCTGGAAGCTCCACCGCAGCGCAGCGCCGCCGGCGCGGAAGCCGGGATAGGCGTAGTAGCGGAAGTTGTCGTCCGGATCGTTCGGGAGGGTAGACTCGATCCGGTAGGCCTCGCCGCAGTGACCATTGATGTACGTGCCTGCTGGGTGGTTGGGGATGTCTGGTCCAGGCCAACTGCTGACCAGGCTTTCATCCAGCACGGGACACAGCATCTTTCCATCGACCACCAATCCGTAGAAGCCCACATCCCGCATCCGATCGGTTGGGCTCGTCCACTTGAGCTTTTCCTTGTCGTCTGGTGGCGGCATGAGGTAGAACACATTCGCACGCGGCCAGAGGCGGATGCCGGAGATGCGCACTTCCATCAACTGCTCTCCAATAGCCGACGCATCGTTGGAGTCGATTACTACGCCGCGGCGATCAAAAACATAGAAGTACTCCGCCGCCATTGCTGCGGGATTGCTTGATGAGACGATTGCCCGGAACGGCCAATCCTCGGGCGGGTGATAGCTGCCTGTTCCCTGCGGTGGCAGTCGTGTCGAGCCGAAGTTCATCCTCCAGTGCGTCTGCTCGTCAGGTGGGGTGACATCCCGGTAAGCATCTTCTCCCTCTTGTGGATGACATTCATAGATGCGGCCTTCCACCGTACGGATCGTTGCAGGCGGCTTGGGGCAGTTGATCGGGCCGGTCGGTTCCGGGAGGATCTCAAAGGGGCCGTGTGAAAGTGCTGCGGCAGCGAACAAGAAAGATGGAAGCAGGCTCATGGCTGATCGGTGTGCTGGACGTTGGGCGGACAGAAGGCCACACACACACCGAGACGATTGAGCAGCGGTCGTATCGGCTCGTCATGTCGCTGGAAGCTCCATTGCAGCTCAAGACCGCCAGCGCTGAAGCCGGGATAGGCGTAGTAGCGATAGTTGCCATCAGGATCATTCTTCAAATACGACGTCATCAAGTAGGCCTCGCCGCAATGACCGTTGATGTACGTGCCTGCCGGGTGATGGGGAATGTCCGGCCCGGGCCAATTGCTGACCTGGCTTTCGTCCAGTACGGGACACAGCATCTTTCCATCGACCACCAGTCCGTAGAAGCCCACATCGCGCATCCGATCGGTCGGGCTGGTCCACTTGAGCTTCTCCTTGTCGTCCGGTGGCGGCATGAGGTAGAACACATTTGCACGCGGCCAGAGGCGGATGCCGGAGATACGCACCTCCATCAACTGCTCTCCAACAGCCAATTCATCGTTGGAGTCGATCACTACGCCGCGGCGATCAAAAATATAGAAGTACTGCGCGGCCATCGCGGCAGGGTTGCGGGATGAAACTATCGCCCGGAACGGCCAATCCTCGGGCGGGTGATAGCTGCCTGTCCCTTGGGGTGGCAGTCGTGTCGATCCGAACCTCATCCTCCAGTGCGTCTGCTCGTCAGGTGGGGTGACATCCCGGTAAGCATCTTCTCCCTCTTGTGGATGGCATTCATAGATGCGGCCCTCCACCGTGCGGATCGTTGCGGGCGGCTTGGGGCAGTTGATCGGGCCGGTCGGTTCCGGGAGCATCTCGAAGGGGCCGTGTGAAAGTGCTGCGGCAGCGAGGACGAAAGGAAAAAGCAGGCTCATGGCTGATCGGTGCCCATGCTGATATGTATGTGGTGGATGTGCGTGTCATTGGTGGCCAACACCTCCGTGATCGCGGGAATCGGATGGGCGAGGTCACGCTGCTGCTGCATCCAACAAGTCCGACAACCAGCGCAGTAGTTCGTGGTAAGTACCTCGGGCGCCTCGTAGCCTTAAGGCTGCAAGGAGAGATCGTCACAATCACCTCTGAATTCCGCTATTGCCTCGATCTACAAGAATGCTGTGCTGCCGGCGAACCCGATCAGCTGATTGACCTGCTCAAGCGGACCCTTGAGGTAAGGGAGGGAGGCAAAGTGATAGAGCAGCGTGGCCTGACGCTTGTGCCACAGATTGAACAACAGATTCGCGCCTGAACCCATGATCGCGATCAGAGCTTGGGGCCGGACTGATCGGGTGACCAGATCCAAAGCACATTGCCGTAGTCACTGCCCCTCAACTCGGGGAAGCGGTCATCCTTCTTGAAGTAGCGGCGTGATCCCATTTGGGCCGGGGTATACCACCAGCCGTCCTGTGGCACGCGTTTTCCCGCTTCCATACGATGTGGCCGGGTACACGCTGCGGTGGACGCCGTGCCGGCATAGCTGCCGTCAATATCTTCATATGCATCGTTCATCATTTCGACGAAGTACCACTTACACGGGCGACCTTCGAATCCCTCTCTGGAAACGGCGGAGGGTGCAAGGCTCACGTTCGCTCGGTCTACATCATCGATATCGGGCAAGTCACGGTGTATGGGCTCGCCAATCAATGCATGAAGGCCCGCGGCATTTGACCAGAGTCCGGAACGGCCCACCCGGTCCAGGGCCAACCGGCCAAAGTCGCTCAATGTGTAGGTACTGCCCAGCTCGCCGAAACCACCCGTCCAGGCAAACTGAAGAGCCGCCATAGGATCTTCCTGCGGAACGTAGACACCTGTTCGCGGGGGCGTTTGGTCGCTCACGCCGACAACATCGGTGCGCACCCGGAACCGGGGGATGCGTGGAAACAGGTGTTTCTTCTCCTGCCAGAGAGACCAGAACGAAAAATCGTCGAGCGTGGAGGGGCGGTACATCACGTCGCTCAGCAGACCGGCATAGCGGAAGACCGACTCGGTCAGATGCCTGAACTCATCCTCCTGCTCGCGGCTGGCCCAGATCATCTGATGCGCATACTCATCCAGCATGCGCGAACATTGGTCCTGGCCGGCGGTGCGGTACTGTTCGAACGACCGCAGGGCGATGCTCTTGACCACATTCTCGCGGAAATCTACCAGTGCTGGATACGCGTAGGTGGAAAAGTGACCGGCGGTATCGATGGGACGCCAGTTGGCCAGGGCGCGGCCGGCGGTATCCAGGTCGGCGCGCTCCTCGAGCAGGCCATCGGTGAAGGCAATGAGCGCGTCTATGCGCTCCACCAGTCCTTTGATGTAGGGCATGGAGGCGACGTGGTACAACAGCGTCGCCTGCCGCTTGTGCCATGCATTGAGCTCAAGATAGTCGATTGACATTGGATTAACTCTTGGTTACCTGTCCGGGCAGATTGGGCAGCCCCAACCTGACATCCTGCAGCTGCGACCCGAAAGATGAAACTATCGCCCGGAACGGCCAATCCTCGGGCGGGTGGTAGCTGCCTGTCCCCTGGGGTGGCAGTCTTGTCGAACCGAAGTTCACCCTCCAGTGCGTCTGCTCGTCAGGTGGGGTGACATCCCGGTAGGCATCTTCTCCCTCTTGTGGATGGCATTCATAGATCCGGCCCTCCACCGTGCGGATCGTTGCCGGCGGCTTGGGGCAGTTGATCGGGCCCATTTGCTCTCCCGGAAGGGTCTCGAATAGACCCTGTGAAATCGACGCGGCGGCGAGGACGAGAGAAAAAAGCAGGTTCATAGATGATTGATGTGCTGGAATTTGCAGCGGAGGCAAGCTGCGCGCCTACTTGGGCGGACAAAACGCCACACAAACACCGCGGCGGTTGAGCAGTGGCCGCACCGGCTCGTCATGCCGCTGAAAGCTCCACCTCAGCTCAAGGCCGCCAGCGCTGAAGCCGGGATAGGTGTAGTTGCGAAAGTTGCCATCGGGATCATCCTTTAAATACGACGTCATCAAGTAGGCCTCACCGCAATGACCGTTGATGTAAGTGCCTGCTGGGTGATGGGGAATGTCCGGCCCGGGCCAATTGCTGACCTGGCTTTCGTCCAGTACGGGACACAGCATCTTTCCATCGACCACCAATCCGTAGAAGCCTACACTCCGCATCCGATCGGTTGGGCTCGTCCACTTGAGCTTCTCCTTGTCGTCCGGCGGCGGCATGCGGTAGAACACATTCGCACGCGGCCAGAGGCGGATGCCGGAGATGCGCACTTCCATCATCTGTTCTCCGATAGCCGACGCATCGTTGGAGTCGATCACCATGCCGTGGCGATCGAAAATATAGAAGTACTGTGCGGCCATCGCGGCAGGGTTGCGGGATGAAACTATCGCCCGGAACGGCCAATCCTCGGGCGGGTGGTAGCTGCCTGTCCCCTGGGGTGGCAGTCTTGTCGAACCGAAGTTCACCCTCCAGTGCGTCTGCTCGTCAGGTGGGGTGACATCCCGGTAGGCACTCTCCCCCTCTTGCGGATGGCACTCATAGATCCGGCCTTCCACCGTGCGGATAGTGGCCGGGGGCTTGGGGCAGTTGATCGGCCCCATTGCTGCAGACGGAAGAGTCTCAAAGGGAGCCTGAGAGAGTCCCGCGGCAGCGAAGAGGAAAGGTAGAAGCAAGCTCATGGCTGGTCGGTGCCCATGCTGATATGGATGTGGTGGATATGCGTGTTGTCCGTAGCGAACGCCTCGGTGTTACCTCGTTCTTGGTCAACGATGCCAAGCTGGTTGTAGGTCAAGTTCCACGGCCCACCCAGCCAGCCTAATGTTTCCCGCAACCTCGCATTGGCTATGTACACATGGACCCGACGCGAAAATTCCCGCATGCGGGTGCGCTCAGCGGCCTCTGGCTGACCAGTCGCGATGGGATTGGAATTTGTCGACGATACGCGATGAAAATGGATTGTGACTGTGTGCTGCTGGTTGTTCGCACCGTTCACCGTGGTACGCATATGTGTCAGATCGATGGCCGAGGCATAGCGATGCCGCGTGGAGCCGATGTGGGGCCGCCAGGCGCCGGTGCTGCGGGCGTAGGTGATGTCAAGATCGTCCATCATCTGCAGCAGGAACTCCATCGTGGCGGGATGGGTGCGCCGCAGCGTTTCGTCGGCGGTCATCCGGTTGTCGGGCTGGCCGTTGTCCTGGCGGAAGGAGAGTCGGCCTCGCCCACCGGTGGTGGACTGGTTGTTGAACTGCACTTCCTTGCCATCCGAATTCAATACGCGGTCGTGGAGGCTGGCGCCGGCACCTGTGCCAGCGGTCAACTGTTCGCCATAGATCATGCGCAGCGCGGCTCTGAAGGTGCTGTTCTGAATGCGTGGGTGGTGTGTGCCGTATGCCCGGGAGGCGTCGGCCCAGAGTTGATACGAAATCACGTAGTTGCCAAGGTCAAGAGCGCTTCGAATTTCATCGGACGTATGCGCTTGGGTGAAGTTGTTTCGTGCCCCATCGGCCGGGATCTGATCGTTTCCACCGCCTCGGGTGCGCTGCATGCCGTTCGGGTGCGTTCGACGCACGGAAAGGGTGCAGTTGGCATTCTCGATGACCTCGAGCTCGACCAGCGGTTGAACGTCACGATCACTATCGGTCCCCGTGGCGAGCGCGTGGCGGGGAATCGTGAATGCGTCTCCCGCAACGAACCGCTCGGTAGGCTCCTTGATGAGTACGCGATATCGGCCAGGGCCGGCCACCCTCACGTGGGCGTTGCCTGCCGTATCTGTGCGTCCGGTATCCATGTAGGGGCGTGTTGCGACCCGCCAGGCATCGGGTGCCTGCGGAGTGTTTCTGACAACGAGATAGGGCAGATTGCTGGCTGAGGTGGCGGCGCCGTTGCTCATCATCTGCAGCCGTATCCTGGCGTAGTAATCCGTAGCGATCTGGCAGATGTTCATGGCCACGCCGTCGCGGTCGTTCTCGACGCGGACGGGTACCTGCGGGGCGGGGGCTTGCTGGGTCATGCGTGCGGCTCCATCGTGCAGGTCATACCGAATCCATCTGGAAGGGCATCGCGACGGCGCCCGCGATCACGCTGACCTGCTTGTGCGCGGCGGCGTCATGCTGGAAGGTGCCGATGGTCTTCCAGGAGCCATCGTCGCGCTGGACGTCGATCTGGATTCTGGTAGCGCCAGCCACTGTCCAGAGGGTGGACGTCCCTTCCTTGGCGTCGCCGATCCGGACGGTCAGCCCTGTTCCGCCGATTCCGGTGGAGGCGGTGCGGGCGTTTCCCTGGCCATCGGTCAGTCGGTACGTGAGGCCCTCGACAGGGGTGCCGAGGGAAGTCCTGAATGCAATTTCCGTGGTGCCTTTGTGCGTGCCGTCGCTATGTGCCGTCATTGGGTTCCATCCTGGGTCGGGTGTCCATGCGGGTGCGCGCTGTTCAGCACCCGCAGCTCTCCTCGGTATCGAGGGTCGATTCCTCGATCGCCCAGCCGCGTTTGCCGATGTACGCGGTGACTGGTACCGGTTTTCCAGTGGCCACGGTAATGCTGCGCCCCGTGTCATCCGTGACGCCCTGGGCGAGGACGTCGCCATCCCGGGTGACGATCATGTAGTAGATGTCCGGCCGGGGCGCGTCTTTGCCGTCCACCACCCTCAGCTTGCCGCGATACTTCATCCGCGGGAGCAGCAGTGCCGGCAGCGGCGCGATCCTGGCGGCGCGGCGTTCCCCGCCCATGAACGGATGCTGCCCGGCCTTGACGGTAAACGTGCCTGGGCAGCTGAAAGTGATGTTGCCGCCTTCCAGCGTGATCGCGCTGTTGCCGGC
>NZ_JBMWDP010000070.1:0-7878 GCF_049545505.1 Stenotrophomonas sp. NPDC077421
AGGACATCGAAGCGCTGGGCTCGGCGCTGTACAAGATTCCCAAGCAGATCGAGAAGTTCGCCGATCGCTACTCGCTGGCCACCGCCCACCTGGAGCACATCGACTTCGCGCCGCGCGCGGCGATGCTTGAGCAGGCCGCCAGCGTGGTCGTGGAGATGGTCAATGACCTGCGCCACATGAATCTGGACCGGATGACCGCGCTCAACGAGAAGCTGCGATCGCTGGAGAACGAGGCCGACCGCCTGATGCTCGAGCTGTACCGCGACATCTATTCCGGCCGTCTGGACAACCTGCAGATGTTCCTGCTCAAGGAGTTCTTCGAGATCCTGGAAAAAGCCATCGACCGTTGCCGCGAGGCCGGTGTGGTGGCGTACCAGATCGTGCTGAAGAACAGCTGACGGACGCCACAGCATGCTGACCCTTGTCCTGGTGGTGATCCTGGCCGCGCTCGTCTTCGAGTTCATCAACGGCTTCCACGACACCGCCAACTCCATCGCCACCGTAGTGGCGACCAAAGTGCTCTCGCCCGGCTGGGCGGTGATGCTCGCGGCGTTCATGAACCTCATCGGCGCCCTGACCGGCACCGCCGTGGCGCTGACCATCGCCTCGGGCCTGCTCAACACCAACGTGGTGGAGGTGACCCCGCAGGTGATCCTGTGCGCCCTGCTGGGTGGCATCATCTGGAACCTGATCACCTGGTGGAAAGGCCTGCCGTCGTCGTCCTCGCACGCGCTGATCGGCGGCCTGTGCGGTGCCGGCCTGGCCGCGGCCCACAACAACTGGGACGCCCTGATCTGGTCCGAGCGGATCGGCACCTGGGCCCAGAACAAGGGCCTGCTGTGGAAGGTGTTCCTGCCGATGATCACCTCGCCGATCGCTGGCTTCCTGCTCGGCATCGTGGTGATGCTGCTGCTGTGGGCGATCATCGCGGGCATGGCCAAGGTCGGCGGCTGGCTCGGGCGCATGGCCCGTCCGCGCATCGTCAATGCCTTCTTCGGCAAGGCGCAGATCGTGTCGGCGGCCTACATGGGCTTCGCCCACGGCCACAACGACGCGCAGAAGACGATGGGCATCATCGCCATGACCCTGATCGGCGCCGAGGCGACCGGTGCGCTGAACGACCTGCCGTCCTGGCTGGCCTTCATGCACCCGGACGCGCACGCCGGTGACGGCATCGCGATGTGGATCGTGCTGACCTGTGCGGTGGTGATGGCCGCCGGTACCGCGTCGGGCGGCTGGAAGATCATCAAGACCCTGGGGCACAAGATGGTCAAGCTGCATCCGATCCACGGTTTCGCCGCGGAAACCAGCTCGGCCACCATTCTGACCCTGGCCGCGCATTTCGGCATGCCGGTGTCGACCACGCACAGCATTTCCACCGCGATCATGGGCGTGGGCTACGCCAAGAACCCGCGTTCGCTGCGTTTCGGTGTGATCGAGCGCATCGTGTGGGCCTGGATCCTGACCATTCCGGCGGCAGGCGGCTGTGCCTACCTGATCCTGAAACTGTTCGAGCTGGTCGGCTGGGCGTAAGCGCCGGGCCCCGCCTGGCTGGAAGGGAAAGCCCGCCGACCGGCGGGCTTTTTCGTGCGCGTCAGGCTGCGCGGTCGCGTGCCAGCAGGCCGTACAGCGCCGAATCGGACAGCTCGCCTGCGATGCACCAGCGTTCGCGCAGCAGGCCTTCGCGTTGGAACCCGATCCGCTCCAGCACCGTCGCCGATGCGGCATTGCGCGGATCGATCTCCGCTTCGAGCCGGCGCAGGCCGCGTTCGTCGAACAGGTAGGTCGCCAGCCGCGTCAGCGCCTCGCGCATGTACCCCTTGCCCTGGACCTGCGGGGCCAGGTTGTAGCCGATCTCGGCGCGGCCGGATGCGGCGTCGATCGCGAATACCACACAGATGCCCAGCAGCGGCCCGTGCGCGCTGTCGCGGATGGCCAGTTTGAGCTGCGTGCCGACCGCCATCGCGGCGAGGTCGTCGGCAATCTGCGCCTGCGCCTGGGCGAGGTCCGTCCACGGCGCGTGGTTCCAGTAGCGCATCACGTCGGGATCGGACTGGATCGCGAACAGGGCAGGGGCGTCGTCCGCGCGGATCGGGCTCAATACCAGGCGGGCGCTGTCCAGGCGCAAGGTCGAATCGAAATGCATGTGGGCTCCACCAGACGAGGGACCGCCACGCTACCCGATCGCCCTGCGCGCAGGATGAAGGGGCGATGTCCGGGCCCGTCCCACAACGAAACAGCGCGCCGGACGGCGGGCTGTTCCAGGGGGGCGTGCTGTCGGATCAGGCGTCCAGCGAAGCCAGGTCGCCCTTGTTCTCCAGCCACTGCTTGCGGTCGCCGGCGCGCTTCTTGGCCAGCAGCATGTCCATCAGCGAGTGGGTCTGCTCGCCATCGTCGATGGTCAGCTGCACCAGGCGGCGCGTATCGGGGTGGATGGTGGACTCGCGCAGCTGCTGCGGGTTCATTTCGCCCAGGCCCTTGAAGCGGGTCACGCTGACCTGGCCCTTGATCTTCTCGCGTTCGATCTTGTCCAGCAGGGTGCGCTTTTCTTCCTCGTCCAGCGCGTAGAACACCTGCTTGCCCACGTCCACGCGGAACAGCGGCGGCATCGCCACGAATACATGGCCGGCATCGACCAGAGCCGGGAAATGCTTGAGGAACAGCGCGGTCAGCAGGGTGGCGATATGCAGGCCGTCGGAGTCGGCATCGGCCAGCACCACCACCTTGCCGTAGCGCAGGCCGCTGATGTCGTCCTTGCCCGGGTCGCAGCCGATCGCGATGGCCAGGTTGTGCACTTCCTCGGAGGCCAGCACGCTGCCGGAGGAGACTTCCCAGGTGTTCAGGATCTTGCCGCGCAGCGGCATGATCGCCTGGAAGTCCTTGTCGCGCGCCTGCTTGGCGCTGCCGCCTGCCGAGTCGCCTTCGACCAGGAACAGTTCGGTGCGCGACAGGTCCTGACTGATGCAGTCGGCCAGCTTGCCGGGCAGGGCGGGGCCTTGGGTGACCTTCTTGCGGGTGACCAGCTTCTCGGTCTTCAGGCGCGCGCTGGCGCGCTCGATGGCCAGTTGGGCGATCTTCTCGCCGATGTCCACGTTCTGGTTGAGCAGCAGGCTGAAAGCGTCATGCGCGGCACCTTCGACGAAGCCGGCGGCCTGGCGCGAGGACAGGCGTTCCTTGGTCTGGCCACTGAACTGCGGATCGGTCATCTTCAGCGAGAGCACGAACGACACGCGGTCCCAGACGTCTTCCGGGGCCAGCTTGACGCCACGCGGCAGCAGGTTGCGGAAGTCGCAGAACTCGCGCAGCGCCTCGGTCAGGCCGGTGCGCAGGCCATTGGCGTGGGTGCCGTGCTGGGCCGTCGGGATCAGGTTGACGTAGCTCTCCTGCACCAGCTCGCCTTCCGGCAGCCAGGCCACGGCCCAGTCCACCACCTCGGTGTCCTTCTTCAACTGGCCCACGAACAGGTCGGCCGGCAGCATCTCGCGCTCGCCCAGCTCGGCCTTCAGGTAGTCGCTCAGGCCATCCTCGTAATACCAGGTGTCCTGCTCGTCGGTGGCCTCGTCGCGCAGTTTGACGGTCAGGCCGGGGCACAGCACCGCCTTGGCGCGCAGCAGGTGGCGCAGGGCACGCAGGTTGTACTTGGGCGTATCGAAGTACTTCGGGTCGGCCCAGAAGCGCACCCGCGTACCGGTGTTCTTCCGGCCGACGCTGCCGACCACTTCCAGCGGGGTGGCGCGGTCGCCGTTGCGGAACGTGATGCGGTGTTCGCTGCCATCGCGCTTGATGTGCACTTCCACCAGGGTGGACAGCGCGTTGACCACGCTGACGCCAACGCCGTGCAGGCCGCCGGAGAAGGTGTAGTTCTTGTTGTTGAACTTGCCGCCGGCATGCAGCCGGGTCAGGATCAGTTCGACGCCGGGGATCTTCTCCTCCGGATGGATGTCCACGGGCATGCCGCGGCCGTCATCGCTGACCTCGCAGCTGCCGTCCTTGAACAGGGTGACCTCGACCGTGCGGGCATGGCCAGCCAGCGCCTCGTCCACGGCATTGTCGATGACTTCCTGCGCCAGGTGGTTCGGGCGCGCGGTGTCGGTATACATGCCTGGGCGGCGCTTGACCGGGTCCAGGCCGGACAGGACTTCAATATCGGCGGCGTTATAGCGGGCGTTCATCTGTCTTCATAAAGCGCAAAGCGACGGCGAAGTTTGCGGTCTGGACGGCTTTTTTGCACGCCGCACGTTCAGGGGGCGGCCGACCGGGGCGCGATAGACTGTGCAGGCTGGAACCGGACCCCCGGCGCCCGCACCCAAGCCGATACCGCGAGGAGCACCCATGAAGAAGTTGCTGACCATCGTTGCCATTGCCGCCGCCGTCGTGGCCGTGCCGCTGGCGCTGGCCCAGAACGCCGGACAGGGCCAGCCCGCGCCGCAGCAGGGCGAACAGGCCGACAAGGCGCAGGCCGAGGCCGAGGCCAAGGCCAAGCGCCGGGCCGCTGCCACCGCCGAGATGAAGGCCAGGGGCGAACAGGCCCCGCAGAAGGAAGAGGAAGAGGAAGCGAGAAAGAAGCGCTGACCCATTCCGGGCCGACACAGGCGCCCCGGCATTGCCGGGGCGTCTTTTTTTTGTGAAGGCGGCCACCCGGGCCTTGGGCTTGGGGCCTCCAATCTGTAAACTATGGCTTTCCGGGAGCAGTGCGTGTCATCCATCAGCGAATGGACTGGCCTGATCGTGCGCGATCGCCAGCAGGGTAGGCAGGAGGTGACGGTCCGCACGGCGACCGGCACGGCCCTCCCGACCTCGCCGACCGGACCCCGAACCGTTCCCCCGATCCTGCCCCCGGCGCGTGTCGTTTCCGCAGCCTGCGGCTGGATCTCTCCGTCTTTCCCCTTTGCGTCGTCCGTCGCCCTGCGCGCCGGCGTCGTTTCCCCCTTCCTGACAGGACACCCCCAGCCATGACTCCCTTGATCTTCGTAACCGGCGGCGTAGTGTCCTCGCTCGGCAAAGGCATTGCCGCCGCGTCGCTCGCCTCCATCCTTGAAGCCCGTGGCCTGCGGGTCACCATGATGAAGCTCGATCCGTACATCAACGTCGATCCGGGCACGATGAGCCCGTTCCAGCACGGTGAGGTGTATGTCACCGACGACGGTGCCGAGACCGATCTGGACCTGGGCCATTACGAGCGCTTCGTCCGCACCCGCCTGAGCCGCAAGAATTCGGTCACCACCGGCCGCATCTACGAGAACGTGATCCGCAAGGAGCGCCGTGGCGATTACCTGGGCGCCACCGTCCAGGTCATCCCGCACATCACCGATGAGATCCGCCGTTGCATGGATGAAGCCACCGAAGGCTTCGACGTGGCCCTGGTCGAGATCGGCGGCACCGTCGGCGACATCGAATCGCTGCCGTTCCTCGAGGCGATCCGCCAGGTGCGTACCGAGCGTGGCCCGGAAAAGGCGCTCTTCATGCACCTCACCCTGGTGCCGTACATCGCCGCCGCCGGCGAGCTGAAGACCAAGCCCACCCAGCATTCGGTGAAGGAACTGCGTTCGATCGGCATCCAGCCGGACGTGCTGCTGTGCCGCTCCGAGCAGGTGGTGCCGGAGTCCGAGCGCCGCAAGATCGCCCAGTTCACCAACGTCTCCGAACGGGCGGTGATCAGCGTGCCGGACGTGGATGTGCTGTACCGCATCCCGATGGGCCTGCACGAGCAGGGGCTGGACGAGATCGTCATCAACCAGTTCAAGCTCGGCGACAAGGCCGGTCCGGCCGACCTCTCCGAGTGGGAGGCCGCCGTGGATGCCACGCTGCATCCGCTCGATGAAGTCACCATCGCCGTGGTCGGCAAGTACGTGGACCACCAGGACGCCTACAAGTCCGTGGGCGAGGCGCTCAAGCACGGCGGCCTGCGCCAGCGCACCAAGGTCAACCTGAAGTGGCTGGAAGCGCAGGACCTGGAAGGCACCGACATGGGCGCCCTGAAGGACGTCGACGGCATCCTGGTCCCGGGCGGTTTCGGTGACCGTGGCTTTGAAGGCAAGGTGCTCACCTCGCAGTTCGCCCGCGAGCAGAACGTTCCGTACTTCGGCATCTGCTACGGCATGCAGGCCGCCGTGGTCGATTTCGCCCGTCACGTGGCCGGGCTGGAGGGCGCCAACAGCACCGAGAACGACCGCCAGTCGCCGAACCCGGTGATCGGCCTGATCACTGAATGGCGTACCGCCACCGGCGATGTCGAGAAGCGCGACGAGCGCTCCGACCTCGGTGGCACCATGCGCCTGGGCCTGCAGGAGCAGCGCCTGAAGCCGGGCACGCTGGCCCGCGAGCTGTATGGCAGGGACGTGGTGTCCGAGCGTCATCGCCACCGTTACGAGTTCAACAACCGCTACCGGACCCAGCTGGAGGACGCCGGCCTGGTGATCGCCGGCAAGTCGATGGACGACACCCTGGTTGAAGTGATCGAACTGCCGCGCGACCAGCATCCGTGGTTCCTGGCCTGCCAGGCGCATCCGGAATTCCTGTCCACCCCGCGCGATGGCCACCCGCTGTTCATCGGCTTCATCCGCGCCGCGCGTGAGCGCAAGGCCGGCGGCGCCCCGCTGCAGGCATGACGATGGACCCGTGGGCGGCGCTGGAAGCGCGCCGCCAGCGGCGGCACTGGCATGCCTGGCCGTGGGGCTGGGCGGCGCTCGTGCTGGGCGTCGGTGCGTGGGGCTGCGCCTTCATGCTGACCATCCTGGTGATGGCCAGCGTGGGCATGCCCGGCGACGGCAGCCACGCCATGCAGGCCACGCAGCCGTACCTGCTGTTCACCCTGGCGCTGTCGGCGGCGGTGGTGCTGGCCGCGCTGGTCTCCATCGTGCTGTCGTTCCGGCTACGCCGCCAGCGGGCCGGTGGCGCGGTGGGGTTGGCGTTGCTCGCGCTGCTGGCGGCGGTTCTGCTGCTGCCCGCGCTGCTGGCGCGCACCGCGTCCACGCAGGTGCTGATCGGTGACAGCACGCCGATTTGGCAAGCGGGGGGCGGGCAGGGATAATCACGCGGCACGTTTTCGGCGCTGTCCTTTGGCGTTTCCCCTTTCTGACTGGTAACCGGCCCGCTATGACCACGATCCGCAGCATCCACGCCCGTGAAATCCTCGACAGCCGTGGCAATCCCACGCTGGAAGCCGACGTTGTCCTGGAGGACGGTTCGTTCGGCCGCGCCGCGGTTCCGTCGGGCGCCTCGACCGGCACCAAGGAGGCGGTGGAACTGCGTGACGGCGACAAGACCCGTTACCTGGGCAAGGGCGTGCGCAACGCCGTGTCCAACGTCAACACCACCATCGCCACCGCGCTGAAGGGCTTCGATGCCGCCGACCAGGAAGCCCTGGACCGTCGCCTGATCGACCTGGACGGCACCGAAAACAAGGGGCGTCTCGGTGCCAATGCGCTGCTCGCCGTGTCGATGGCCAATGCCCACGCCGCTGCGGCGTCCAGGAAGCAGGCGCTGTGGCAGTACCTGGCGCAGGGCCGTGACGTGACCCTGCCGGTGCCGATGATGAACATCATCAACGGCGGCGCGCATGCGGACAACAACGTGGACTTCCAGGAGTTCATGGTGCTGCCGGTCGGTTTCCCCTCGTTCTCCGAAGCGCTGCGCGCCGGCACGGAAATCTTCCATTCGCTCAAGTCGGTGCTCAAGGGCCACGGCCTGAGCACGGCGGTCGGCGACGAAGGCGGTTTCGCCCCGGACTTCCGCAGCAACGTCGAAGCGCTGGACACCATCCTCGAAGCGATCGGCAAGGCCGGCTATACCGCCGGTGAAGATGTGCTGCTGGGCCTGGACGTGGCCTCCAGCGAGTTCTACGAGAACGGCAAGTACAACCTGGTCGGCGTGAACATG
>NZ_JBMWDP010000071.1:0-6416 GCF_049545505.1 Stenotrophomonas sp. NPDC077421
TCATCCGCGTGCAGTTCCCAGGCCGAACCAGCCAGGGTGAGCAGCGCATCCCGCAGGGTCATGGGGCCGAGGTGCAGGTGGGCCGCCGACCGTAGCGCGTGCATCCTCGGGCATCGACACGTCGATGGTCTGCAACAGCAGGTCGCGCTGCGCTGCTGTCGGTGCCAGTTCCACGAGGGTGTAGCGGCCGTAGCGCACAACGGGGATGTATTCGGGCGCCTCGGGTACGGGTGCGGCCGAGACTTCCTCGATGGTGTCGGGCGCGACCGGCGCGCTCGTCGTCGCGCAGCCGCCAGCCAGCACCGACCAAAGCAGGCCGAGAAAACCCGCCAGCAGACGGCGTTCGGGATGGTGAAACCAAGGTGGAGAGGGGCACATGGCGCGTCGTCCTGAAACATCGAGCCCTCACCATCGCCGCTCGGGCCACGAGCGGCAGCAAACAATGCGAACCAGGCAGCGCCCGATTTCCCGGCAGCCTCCCTCCAAAGGAAAAGGCCCCCGAAGGGGCCTGTGAAAACGCATCGGGCTTCGCCCGATCAATCCCGAGCCAGCTTCAGGCCGGGATCGACCCGTGCCAGTTGGGTGTGCGACCAGCAGCGCACGAACTGCCCGTTCTCGCCGAGCGGCCGGTTCGCCACCGCCGCCGAATACTCGTCAGTGTCGCTGGTGTCGTAGCAGATGACCTTGATCTCGCCGCTGTCGCAGCGGATGGAGTGGATCTGGCCGTCGGTCATATCGACCACGACGACCTGCGGAACGAGGCCAAGTTCGCGGGCGGCCGACAGGATGGGGCCATATTCGGCGGCGTCGAAGCAGATGAACGGCCCTTCGTACCGGGCCTCTTCGGCCAGGTCCCTGGCCTTGTCGTAGTGGATACCCAGGTCGTATTCCTCCTGGGTGATCCTGACCTTGAAGACCGGCACGTTGGGGCTACCGGAGGCACCGATGCAGACGACCGCGACTTGCATCTCGATCTCACCGCCGTCGGCAGGTTCGGTCGAGGGGATGACGGCTCGGCCCGTGGGGGCGTCGTCTTCCATGCCCATGCGCTCGCGCATTTCGTCGATGAAATCCTCGGGGGCCATCAGGCCATAGCTCGCCAGGCGCAAGGGAATGTCCTCTGCACAGAGGTTGCCGTCCCCGATGCGTTGCTGCATGAAGGCGGCGATCTCGGCTTCGAGCGCATCGCTGTTAGTCGCCGAGGGCAACTCGGTCACCTCGATCGACCAAACATCCACCTTCGCGGCGGTCTCATCGATTAGCAACCTCTCGCCGATGGCGCGGACCCACATGCGTTGCAGCCGTGCCAGTATTTCCGACGCGGCCTCGCCGTTGAGCAAACAGGTCACGTCCAGCGTCAGGCGGGCCTTCACGTTTTCGGGCGTGGATTGGGTATGGGTGTTCATGGAAATCTCCTTGGAATGAAAAATGCGCAGCCACGTCCACGGAGACCGTGGGCGTGGCTGCAAGGTGGGAACAATGGAAAGCCGGCGGCGCGAGGCCGGCGTTGGCGTGGGGATCAGGCGGCGACCAGTTGCCGGGCCAGCGCGACCTCGACGGAATCACCGTCCTGGTTGAGCACATCCAGGCCCGATTCGGGCACGTCGCCCGAGGTGGACTGCGAGACCATGATCTTCTTGGCCATCAGCTCCAGGCAGGTCATCTGCGAGGAACCGGCGTAGCCGAGGTAGATCACGCGCACCGGCTGTTTCTGTCCGATGCGCCAGGAGCGGCGTGCCGCCTGCTGGAGCGAGTACACGTTGTAGTCCGACTGCATGAAAACGATCGTCGGGAAGTCCAACAGGTCCAAGCCCGTCTTGACCAGCTCGGGGTTGGTGATGAGCACGTCGATGCCACGGTCCAGTTGCTCGGCGATCCAGTCCTCGCGGCGGCTGGCGTCCACGCTTGCGCGCAGCACCGCCACCCGAAAACCTTCCTGCTCCAGCAGCACCTTCAAGCGCGACGTGGTGTCGCGCGTGCCGGTATAGACCGTGTAGGCCAGGACCTTGCGGCCCTGCGCCTTCTCTTCTTTGCAGATGTCGATCAGCTCGCGCTCTTTCGGCGTCACCTCAAACTCGTTGAACTGAGCCGGGACGAACGCCAAGGTGTTGCGCGTGCGCGGATGCACCACGGTTTCCGACCGGAAGCAGCAGTCCGGCCAGGCCAGCAGCACGTTGAGCACCACACCCAGCAGCGTCGTATCGCGTCGCGCCAGAGCCTGTTTCAGCTCCGCGGTCAGCCGACCCGCCAGGTCGCGGTAGGCCGCGGCTTGCGCCGTGTCCATTGCGACTTCACGGAACTCCTCGTCATACGGCGGCAGGACGTTGCCGCCGATGTCCTTGAGCTTGAGGAAGATCGTGAACGGCAGGATGCACCGCAAGACCCCTTTCGGCCCGAAGCCGGGAGCCTTGACCGTGCGCACCGATACCTTGGTGCCCCTGGCCGTCTTGTGCGCCGTGCCGGTGCTTTCGGAGTAGATGTCCTTGAGGACCCCGTGGTCCCTCATGAACGCCATGGCCGCCGAGGTCATGCTGCCGCTCGTGGTCGGGCGGTAGCCGTCTTCGATCATCCGCCCAGGCAGGGCTCGGAACAGCAGGTAGAACAGGTCGTCCCCGTAGCCGCCCATCAGCGTGCCTGTCAGCAGCAAGGTCTTGCGAGCCTTCGCCGCCAGCACGCCCATGGCCTGGCCCTGGGCACTGCCACCGTTCTTGTACTCGTGGGCCTCGTCCGCGATGCACAGGTCGAACGTGCCTTGAGGCAGGTAGCGCTTGATGAACTCGGACGGCTGGTAGCCGCCTTCGCCGAAGCCGAACTCCATGTTCGCCATCGCTCTTTCCATGCGATGCGCCTGGCGGTCAGAGAAGACCAGTTCGCCGTTGCCGTCCATGAGGTTGATGAACTCATGGATGTTGTCGCCCAGCATCGACGCGAGGAAGCCTTCGCCGAACTTCTGCATCAGCTTCTGCGCGGTGACTTCCCCGATCGTCGGGATGCGCTTGAGGGCTTTCAGCACGGCCGAGGACTGGTCGCTGCCGGACAGGCTGCGCGGGCGGATCAGCGTCCACAGGGGGGCGGCGCAATGGCTGCACTTCCTGCGGTATTCCTCGGCTTGGAGCGCGACCGGATTGACCGGCTCGCCGTCGAGGTCGGTGATGACCGTGCCGCAGTCCGGGCACGCCGCCACGTTGCCGTGACGGGTGCGCCGCTGGGTGAAGACGGGCTTCCAGTGGAACCCCATCCGCATCCTGACCCGGCCCAAGACGAAGAACTCCTGGCCCGTGGGCTGGACATTCAACTGCTCGCGCAGCTTGATGAGCTTGATGAGCGTGTCCGGCCCGTTGAGCACCCACACCTTGGCGCCTGCCACCGTCTCCTGGATCTCGCGCCGCCACTTGTAAACAAGGTGCGGCGGCGAAAGAACCAGGGTGCGGCGATAGCCTTCGGCGTTGAGCACGGCGGCCGTGGCGATGCCGACGGTCGTCTTGCCGCAGCCCATTTCGCCATTGACGATCGCGGCGCGTTCGCCACGGTCGATCAGCAGCTCGGCGGCGGCGTGGACGACTTCGGCCTGGGCCGGAAACAGCTTGCGCTTGAGGCTGGCGACGACGAGTTGCCGGTGCGCCTGCGGCTGGCCGTTATAGACCGGCGGGTTCGCGCTGTTGAGGGCGTCGAGCAGTTCGTCGCCGAACTCGCCGACGAAATCCTGAAGGCTCAGGGTCAGAGGGGAAGATTCCGCATCGAGCAGTTCGCCCTGTACGGGCGCGGCTTCAGCGGCAGTGGTTTCGAGATCGAGGGACATGGTGATGCTCCAAAGAAAATGGGGCATGCACCACCCCCGCGGGGCGATGGCATGCCCCGTGGTGGGATGAAGAGACGGCAGGCGGCCGTCGTCTGGGAGAGATCAGTACTCGCTGGGCAGCAGCAGCGTGGTCACGCTGCGATCCCATTCGGTGATAATCCAAAGCTGCAGGCCGGGTGCGACCTGGTAGGAAGAGAAAAGGCGGTCCTCGCCGGACTCTAGCGCGGCATCGTTCTGCCGCTTGTCGTAGTCGTCGAGGTCGCCCCAGTCGCCATTGAGGTGGCGGTGCAGATACGGCACCGGGTTGAGCCGGCCCTGCTGGACCAGGGCGTCAACGCCACAGGTCACGACGGTCTCGCCAGGGAAGAAGCGCCGGCTCGATGCTTGGCCGATGGGAAGTGCTTGGGCTGCCATGGAAAGGCTCCTTGAAGATGAAGGGGCCACGGCGCCCCCTCGGGGCGACTGGACCCCGGTGGGTGGAGGAAGCCGACGGTGACCGTCAGCGGTAGAGAAGCGATCAGCGGATGGTCAACACCTCGCCCCGCGTGGCGGAGCCGGGCGTCATGTCCCACGCGCGGATGACGGGCACGAACTTGTCGGTGAGGATGCGGGTCTCGGCGATGGAGCCGTCTTCGCGTTCGGTGAATTCCCGCTGGAGCGTCTTGTCCTTGTGGGTGTCACCTTTGACGACGAGCACGCGCCCGGTCTTGGAGCGCACAACCCCCGAGATCGCGCCCGCGGCCAGAGCCAGGGCGAGATGCCAGTGGGACAAGGCACGCGCCGGTGGACGCAGCGACTGCTGCGCGGCCCCCAGGTGCGTGTCCTGCGACGGCCAGAGGCCTTGCAGCCGGCCGACTTCATCGGCGAACTGCTCTGGCTCCATCGTCACGCGGAAGAAATGCTCCGGCTCGGCCGGACTGGCGGGGACGATGTACGGCAGGAACGGCCATTCGCTCGGCAGTTCCTCGGCTTCGACTTCACCAAGCCCGATCTGCAGCAGCAGATTGCGCACGGCCTTGAGACCATCGGGTGCCAGCTCGCGCTGGCGCACCCTGCGGCCGAAGATCACCACCTGCTTGAACTGCGTTTCCACCGCTCGGTAGATGCGTAGGTCCGTGTAGTGGCGTGTCAGCCAGCCGACCAGCTCGGCGTCGAGCACGTAGCCAGGGACGATGAAGACCAGCACGCCGCCATACTGCAATAGCGAGAGGCTGCGCTGATAGAAGAGCTTCTCGAAGCGGGCACGGCCCTGGCCCTGATAGCCGATGTTGCCGTTGACGTCCTTGGACAGATCGCCATACGGTGGGTTGAGCCAGAGCAGCCCGAACGACTGCTTTGAGATCATCGTGTCCATCAGGTCCGCGTGCAGGCAATGATCGACCAGGCCGCGGGCATGGCGTGCCCGCTCCGCGTCGAACTCGACGGCGAACGCCTTGGCTTGCTCGCGCCCGAGAGCATGAGCGGCTTCGGCGATCGCCACGCCTTCGCCGGCGCAGGGATCGAGGATGCACATCGGGCCATCGCTGGGCATCAGTGCGTTGAGGGCTCTTTCGAGCGTGGGTTCGTCGGTCGGGTAGTACCCGTTCTTGGAGAAATTGCGGGCGAGCCGCGGGAACATGAGGGCCATGGAAGTCTCCTGGTTGGCGGGGATGAAGTGCGAAAGCACGCCTTGGCGTGCTCTCGCGGGCGGGTCAAGCCGCTACCGCTTCCGGCGTCCAAATCTTGGCCGGATACGGATAGGCGGTGAGCACGTCACTGCGGATCAGGGAGCCCAGCGCCAGGGTCAGCGCCGGCACGTCGATGGCGAGCCGATGGCCTTCCAGCGACCCGAGGGCGAACGGAAGACGGGCCAGCATCTCGCGGGTCTGTAGCAGCTCCAGCACGGTTTCGCGCCAGTGGTCGAGCAGCGGCAGTGGGCAGGTGTCCCGCACCAGCATCCACAGGCGGTCAAGCCGGTGGGCGCTGCCCTTGGGCAGCAATGCCAGTGCGCTGGCGTTGGCCTTGTCGGGCTTGACGCAGCGGCGGTCGAACAGCCACACGTTGGACAGCGAACCGAACAGCGTTCGCCGGTAGGCGCGGGTCATGCGCTTTTCCAGACGATCGACGTTGCTGACGAACACCGGGACGCTGCCGCCCTGGTCGGTGATGACGTGGAACTGGTCCAGGCCCTGTTCGTCGCGCCCGAGGGTCAGACGAGCGAGGAACTGCTGGACGGCGGTGTCGCGCGCCCAGATCGACAGGAAGATCAGATTGCCCTGGTCATCGCCGACGCAAGCATCGGCCATCACGTCGGAGCATTCGTCGATGCGATACAGCGTGGTGGAAGAAGTGTTTTCGGGCATGGTGGTGTCCTCGGATGAACGGGAACAGCACCGCCCGCTGGGGCAAGTACTGCCCCAGGGGGTGGAAGAAAGCCGCTCAGTCCGGCTCGAACTGCCGGGTGTGCGGGTTGAAGTGAAGCGCCTCATCTACCGAAGTGATTGGCGTGAAGCCCTCCAGGTAGATGTTGTTGAGGTACTGGTCGCGGTGGGTCAGTGCCTGCCGTGCCTGTGCCTCGGTGAGGCCGTTGCTGATGAAGTACTCCAGCATTTCCTCGTCGGAAGAAACTTCGTCGTTG
>NZ_JBMWDP010000072.1:0-6375 GCF_049545505.1 Stenotrophomonas sp. NPDC077421
TTCTCGATCTGGTCGAAGAGGTCACGCACGGACTGCAGCGCCGCGTCGTCCATCGCTGCGCGATTGGTTCGGCTTTTGGATCCCCGGAAGAGGCTGCGCTTCTTGGACTGAGTGGTTTCACTGACACCAGACACGCCGGAATCACCGATGTTGAACTGGCTGGCGCCACCGGTAGTCTTCCAGCTTGTGCCAAACAAACCGCCCCCGGTGACCTTGTCCAGGGCAAATGCACCCAAGCCAATCCAGCCGGCGGGCCCGATACTCTTGAGCCCGCCGGTCAGCGCGCCCATCAGCCCTGAGCCGCCCTTGTAAGCAGCCATGCCGGCGGAGATGGCGCCGCTTACGGCGTTCCCGGCAAAGCCGCCGGCCAGCGTGGAAACGCCCTTGGTGAACAGCCCGTCGCCGCCCTGCATACCCATCATGCCGCCGGCCAGCGCGCCGCCCCAGTTAATGCCCGACAGCGAGGACGCTTTGCCGCCAGGCCAGGTGAAGGCTGGCATGTTGTTGCCGAATCCCATCATCGACGCTGGGTCCGTGCGGGTGCCAGTGGCGATGCGGGTCTGGAAGCCTGCAGCGACCTGGCCCTTGGACACCAGCGCGGCCACGCTGGCCAGATTCTGGCCGCCGGCGGCGGTTCCATTGCCCGACAGAATGCTGTAGCCAACTCGGTCAAGGATGCTGGTCTGGATCGGCAGCACCAGCTTCTGCTGCAGCAGCTGGCGGGAAAGGTCGCGCAGGCCCTGCCTGGCTACGTCCTTCAAGTCCCCCCACAGGCTGCGCCAGTCGCGCATCCCGCCGGCAACGAACTCTGCCATAGCATCGGCGGCATCGCCGACACCGTAGATCACCACGTTGGCCCAGGCCTCGACATTGGCCGCGGCCTCTTCCATCTGCAGCGACAGCGCAGCGGACGCACCAGCCGCGGCCAGAATCGACCGCTCGTACTCTTCATAGCTCGCCGCGCCCTTGGCCAATGCCAGCGCTTCCTTGCCACCAGCGGCCTCCACCGACTTTTGCAGCTCTTGTCGCATGTCGCGCTCGTTGAGCAGCTGCCGGCGATATAGCTCCCGCGCACGGCCTATCTTGCCCAGCATGGACAGCTCACCGTTCATGGTCGCCAGCAAGGCCTCCGGGCTGGTCATGGCCCGATCAACCTCTGCCGCTGCCTTGGCGTATTCCATTGCGCTTTGGGCCATCAGCACGTTGGCATCACCCTGGGCGATGTTGCCCTTGGTCAGGGCGGCGTTGTACTCCGCCATGTTCTGCAGGTGTTTGGCCATCGCCTCGTCGAGCGGGCCGTTCATCGCCGCTGCCGCCAGCTGAGCCTGCTGGCGGTAGCGCTCCAGTGACTCAGTCGCGGCCTTCTGGTGCTTGGCAGCGGTACGGTCGGCGGCGGTCGCCTGCTTTTTGGACGCGGTGAGCGCTGTTTCGGCCTTCTCTTGCTGAATGCGCAGGCGGATGTATGTCGTGCCCTGCGCGACTGCTGCATCCCAATCCGCGGTTCCTGGCCTCAACTTTCCTTGGTCCATGCCCGCCTGGAGCATGTCCCGAACATCAAGGCGCGCGACGTCTTTTGCGCTCTTTCCGATGCGCTCAATCTGCCCCGGGAGATTCACGATACCGTTGCTGATCGTCGCCGAAAGCGTCTTAAAGCGCTGTTCGAGACGGTCAAGGTCCCCGATCGCAGCCGTCGCGCCTGGACCGATGCTCTTGTGGAACGCCTCCCAGTTTCCATCTTGCCTGAGGCGCTCGATTGCGCCTTTCAGCTCACCGAATGCAGGCCCCATCCGCTGCCGGAGAACGCTCTCCATAGCCGCGAGGTCACTCTCTGCGGGTTTGAGCTTCCCGCGAAGTGTCTCGATGGCTTTGCTGGTAGCTTCAATCTGACCTGCATATGCAAGCGCGCTGGCGCCGTCACCGGGGGTGGCGCTGCTTTGATCGCGATACAGGCCTTGCAGCTTCTGTTGGAGCGCCTCCAATTCCGCTTGTGCATCGCGGAGGGGCACGACCATCTTGCCGAAGCCTTCCATCGCCTCCCGTATCGATGAGCCGTCCAGCAGGTCCTTGCGCAGCTCGCGGGATGCTTCAGCGATTCCGTCCAGTGATGCTTTGAAGCCTTCGAATCGCTCTTTACTCTCCCCTGCTGCCTCGGCCGCTTTGTAGATGCCGAACCCGATCGCCGCCACGCCGGCTGCGGCGAGCCCTACCGGCCCACCGATCGCTGCGTAAGCAGCGGACAGACCTTTTGCCGCGACAGCGGCTGCCGTTTGCGCAGTGGTCAGCCGCACGGTGGCTGCGGTCATACCGGTGAGCCCCACCGCAGCTCTGTTGGCCACGACGCTGTGCGCCGTCCAGAGCGCGGTGAGTTCCTTCAGGCCGACCGCCAGCTTTCCGCCTGCGTAGAAGATGCCCAGCGCCGCCCCGACTGGCAGAGCCGCGGCGGCGATGACGCCCAAGTTATCGGCAAAGCCGTTTATTGCTGCGGTAGCAGCTCGAACAGTACCCCCTTCCGCGCCGCTCCCCAGCAGATCCTCGAATGCCTTCTTGACGGCACCGAGCGCGCCACCGAGTGTTTCGCGGGCAGCCAGACCGGCACCGGCATACGACTCTTCCATCACCCCCATCACCATAGCCTGGGCCTCGGCCAAGCGCCCAGTGTCCACCATGCCCTTCAACATGGCCTTCTGTTGGTCGGTGAAGCGGAAGCCTTGCTTCGTCAGGGCGGAGATTCCCTCAGTGGGATACTCCAGCGCCTTTCCGATCGTCTCTGCCGATTGAGTGATGTTCTCACCTAGGCGCACGGACTGATCAATCGCCAGCTGCAGCGCGCGCGGGAAATTCTCACCCACGATGCTGGAGTAGGAGAGCAGCCGGGTTTGCGCTGTCACGATCTCGCCCGACGAGTGCGTGGTCGCCTTCGCCATCTTGTCGGCCATGTCCACGAGCTGCCGACTGTTGTAGCCAGCGGCCTGACCGGTGGATTTCAGCGCGGCATTGAGCTGAGCCAGCTCATTCTGGGCGTTGATCGTCTCGGTGATGAACATGCCAAGCACCGCGCCACCACCGAGCGCGCCGAACCCTTTCGCCAGGGTCGCCATGCTAAGGTCGATGCTTGTAATCGACAGCTTCGCGTCGTGAGCAGCCTGAGCGAAGCTGTCGGACATCTCTCGCTGCATCTGCCGCATTGCTCGCGCGGCCCGTTCGGATATCCGCGGTGCTTTGCCCATATTACGTTCGAAGCTGCCGGTTTCCGCCAACAGGTCAACGGTCAGGGTGTAGAGGGCCATTTTTCACCAATAGAAGAAAGGCCCGCACTTGGCGGGCCTTGGAATGACGGCAGGTTTCCAGCAATCAGGTCTTCTGGCAGAGTTTCCTGAGGCTGAGCACGATGTCGGCAAATCCGTAAAGGAACGGCGCCGAGAGCAGCGACGACACGGACGCGGTGAATACCCACGGCGCCACGCCCAGCAGGGCAACGGCGAGCCCTGCAACACCAGCTGCCACGGACAGGTGTCCTACTGTCTTGATCACTTCGGGCAGAAGCGTGCTGCTTGCACGTTCTTGATCAGCTTCCATATCGACCCTCTTCGTTTGATTGACGGCAGATATTGCCAGTGTCAGCCCGGGATTTCCTCAAACTCCATGTATCCACCAAAGTACTGCCGGCTGATGCTCTCGGCCGAGGGCAGCTGCGTGGCGTGGCCGTAAATCGCAGCGCGCGCAGCCAGAACTGGATCGAACGCCTTGGTCTGAATGTCGCGAAATTGCGGCACCACGCATGCACGCTGGCGCCCAGCCATCGCCATTGCGACAGTCTCCCAGTCCGTACCGCCCAGGCCGCCCTTGCGCACCACCTCAGTCGCGCGGCCGGACAGCGTGGCAGTCAGCCGCCGGTATACGGCGCCGGGTACGGTGTTGACCTGCCCGCCCTTGGTCCGCGTGTGGACACTGGCGTCAATCGGTCCAACCGCCCACCCATCCTTGATGCCGATGTCGACCGCACGGAAGATCGCAATCTCCCCCACTTCGACGTTCGTTACCAGGGTGTCGATCCCCACCGCGACGCTGCTCACCGTGGCTGCGGCGGTCGGGAACAGCCAGGCGCATACGGTGCCGTCGGGCAGGCGCACGGTCGTTGCGGTGGCGCCGGCGGCGCTGACCAACACCCCCTCCGGCACGTTGAGGCCGAGCAACGCCACTATCCCCGGGACCAGCCCCTCGGCGAGCGTCACGTTGATGGACAGGCTGCCTGTCCGGTGAATGCGGCTCCGGCGCCTCGGCTTTCCGTCGAACATTGCAGCGCCGGCGTCGGTGGTCAGCCAGGTGCCGCCCACCAGCGCCACAGACTGCACCGCAGGCATTCCATATCCGATTAGCACCGCATCACCCCCACAACGTCAGCACCACGTCACCCGTGGCAGGGTTGCGCTCCACGCGCCGCACCAGTACCTGCTTGCCCGCCTCCAACCCGTACCGGCTGTAGGCGATGCGCCCCACCTGCCCCGGCTGCGGTGCCAGCTCCTGGTCGCCCTGCACGCTGACCCGGTAGAAGAACCGCTGCACCCGGTACATGGCCACTACCCGGTCGATCTCTGCCTGCGCGTCCGCGCCATTCCAGAAGAGCGAGAGCACCGGGTCGGCGCCGTCGGCGCGGCGGTAGTGGGGATGCATGGCCCCGGCCCCGTACACCTGGGCGCGGAACAGTCCCATCAGCTCGTCGCGGCGCCACTGGGGCACGTCCACCATGTCCGTGACCAGGTCGGAAGCGCCCAACGCTTGGGCGTTCGGCCGGTAGGCCATGCGGCGCGTGAGGTTCGGGGCTTCGTCAGGAACGGCGAGCAGATCTTCGGCCAGGTCGCCGCCGGCGAGGTCGAAAGCCAGTTCCCCCGCCCATTCCTCTGGCGCCGCCACCTGGACGAATCGAAGTGCACCGTCAGCGTCCTGGTAGCAGCCCACTCCGTAGCTGGGCAGGATCGCGTTCATGGCGTCCCGGCCAGTGATGGCCGTGCCGGCGTAGTAGCCCACACCGGCATAGCCAGTGGCGGCATCGATCACCGCGCAGTCTGTGCCCGACCATGCTGCCTTGCCCAGGCGCCCCATGATGTCGGCCATCGCCTGCTGCAGCGTCGCCGGCGCCGGCCCCGGACCAACGCTGGAAGCGTCTGTCACCACAGGCATGACCGGTGGCGATCGCATGAGCAGCTGCTGCCCATCCGGGGATAGGGAGAAGGTGCCCGCCTCCATCGCGTCGCCGCGGTCAAGGACGGTATCCGTGTAGATCCGCGAATCGGCAACGAACATCGCCGTCGCATCCGAATTTGCCCCCATCGCCGGCACGCTGGCCACAGCGCCGATCAGCACCGGCTGCGGCTTCCACGCCAGGCCGGGGATGTTCGGCAGGAACACACTGCGGTTGATCACCTCGTCGAGGTCATCGTGCGCGTCCCGGAAGTAGATTCCCTTGGTGCCGTCGTCGTTGATCTCGATCCGGTCGAGCGAGAAGCGGTACGCCGCGTGCGTGTCGGCGAGCATCCCATCCGCCGGACCGACCCTCACTTGCGCCGGCGCGCCAGAAGCGCCACTGAGCGCCAGATCGTCCAGGACGCCATCAGCGTCCAGCGCCTGGCATTCCGCCGCGCTGGTCTGGCTCACCGGTTCACCACCCCACGGCCAGAAGTTGATTTCGCTGATGAGGGTGATGCCGTCGGCCAGCACCCCCTCGAACCGAGCGTTGGCCGGGGAATCACCCGGGGCGGTCAGCCAGTCGGCATCGGCGAGGCGCGCCACCGCTGGGGATGCGGCGGGCAAGCGCCAGCCGACCTGAGCGGCTGGACTACTGGCACCCCACTGCCCTGCATTGACCGCCATGCACAGACCACCGGCTTCGGTGGCCGCGAGCGAGGCGGCGAAGTGCAGCGGGCCGGTAAGCCCGATGTCCCTCTGGTGGACCAGCACGCCGTTTCGGTAGAGCTTGAGCCGGGTTGGCGCGCCGACCTCCACCAGCACCCCCGCGATTTCACCTTTGGCAAGGACGGGCAAGCCGGCAGCCACCGCCCCACCGTTGAAAAGCACGGTCCCTGCTCCAAGGTTCCAGCCAACGCCAGCGGCGTCACCGCCGGGGAAGGCGGCCAGCGAAGCGCCGGCCGTCGCGACGCCGACGACTGCGGCCATCGGATCATCGCCCCACACCGCGAACTCGGCACCGAAGGTGCCGTGATCCAGTGCAAGGTCAGAGCGGGCCATGTGGTGGATCTCCGCTGCTGCGGTTGTAGCAAGCGTAAGGCCGCCGTCGCGGGCGGCCAGCAACGGGCCAATGGGCAGCGCGGCAAAGCGCCCGAAGGTGTCAGCCATCATTTCCTCAGAGTGAGTCGAACC
>NZ_JBMWDP010000073.1:0-2012 GCF_049545505.1 Stenotrophomonas sp. NPDC077421
TCTATCGACATGTCATGTCGGCCAAGGCAACTTGAGGTTATATGGTCAAGCCACACGGATCATTAGTATCAGTTAGCTCAATACATTGCTGTACTTACACACCTGACCTATCAACCACATAGTCTATATGGTTCCTTCAGGGGGCTTGTGCCCCGGGAGATCTCATCTTGAGGCGCGCTTCCCGCTTAGATGCTTTCAGCGGTTATCGCTTCCGAACATAGCTACCCGGCAATGCCACTGGCGTGACAACCGGAACACCAGAGGTTCGTCCACTCCGGTCCTCTCGTACTAGGAGCAGCCCCTCTCAAATCTCCAACGCCCATGGCAGATAGGGACCGAACTGTCTCACGACGTTCTGAACCCAGCTCGCGTACCACTTTAAATGGCGAACAGCCATACCCTTGGGACCGACTACAGCCCCAGGATGTGATGAGCCGACATCGAGGTGCCAAACACCGCCGTCGATATGAACTCTTGGGCGGTATCAGCCTGTTATCCCCGGAGTACCTTTTATCCGTTGAGCGATGGCCCTTCCATACAGAACCACCGGATCACTAAGTCCTAGTTTCCTACCTGCTTGATCCGTCGATCTTGCAGTCAAGCACGCTTATGCCTTTGCACACAGTGCGCGATGTCCGACCGCGCTGAGCGTACCTTCGAGCTCCTCCGTTACTCTTTAGGAGGAGACCGCCCCAGTCAAACTACCCACCATACACGGTCCCCGACCCAGATAATGGGCCCAGGTTAGAACGTCAAGCACGACAGGGTGGTATTTCAAGGATGGCTCCACTGCAGCTAGCGCCACAGTTTCATAGCCTCCCACCTATCCTACACAGACGAACTCAACGTTCAGTGTAAAGCTATAGTAAAGGTTCACGGGGTCTTTCCGTCTTGCCACGGGAACGCTGCATCTTCACAGCGATTTCAATTTCACTGAGTCTCGGGTGGAGACAGCGCCGCTGTCGTTACGCCATTCGTGCAGGTCGGAACTTACCCGACAAGGAATTTCGCTACCTTAGGACCGTTATAGTTACGGCCGCCGTTTACTGGGGCTTCGATCAAGAGCTTCGCCTTGCGGCTGACCCCATCAATTAACCTTCCAGCACCGGGCAGGCGTCACACCCTATACGTCCACTTTCGTGTTTGCAGAGTGCTGTGTTTTTGATAAACAGTCGCAGCGGCCTGGTTACTGCGGCCCTCTTCAGCTATAGCTCGCATGAGCCACCAAAAAGGGCGCACCTTCTCCCGAAGTTACGGTGCCATGTTGCCTAGTTCCTTCACCCGAGTTCTCTCAAGCGCCTGAGAATTCTCATCCTACCCACCTGTGTCGGTTTACGGTACGGTCTGCGTAAGCTGAAGCTTAGGAGCTTTTCCTGGAAGCGTGGTATCAGTGACTTCGTCTTAAAGACTCGTCTCGGTGCTCGGTCTTAAAGGATCCCGGATTTGCCAAAGATCCAAACCTACCGCCTTTCCCCCGGACAACCAACGCCGGGTACACCTAACCTTCTCCGTCCCTCCATCGCACTTACGCGAGGTGCAGGAATATTAACCTGCTTCCCATCGACTACGACTTTCGTCCTCGCCTTAGGGGCCGACTCACCCTGCGCCGATTAACGTTGCGCAAGGAAACCTTGGGCTTTCGGCGTGCGGGTTTTTCACCCGCATTATCGTTACTCATGTCAGCATTCGCACTTCCGATACCTCCAGCAGACTTCTCAATCCACCTTCAACGGCTTACGGAACGCTCCTCTACCGCGTACATATAAATATGCACACCCCAAGCTTCGGTTCACTGCTTAGCCCCGTTAAATCTTCCCCGCAGACCGACTCGACCAGTGAGCTATTACGCTTTCTTTAAAGGGTGGCTGCTTCTAAGCCAACCTCCTGGCTGTCTGTGCCTTTCCACATGGTTTTCCACTTAGCAGTGAATTTGGGACCTTAGCTGTGGGTCTGGGTTGTTTCCCTTTTCACGACGGACGTTAGCACCCGCCGTGTGTCTCCCATACAGTCCA
>NZ_JBMWDP010000073.1:2106-5372 GCF_049545505.1 Stenotrophomonas sp. NPDC077421
GTCCGTCTCGGTATTCGGAGTTTGCAATGGTTTGGTAAGTCGCGATGACCCCCTAGCCATAACAGTGCTCTACCCCCGAGAGGATACATATGAGGCGCTACCTAAATAGCTTTCGAGGAGAACCAGCTATCTCCGGGTTCGATTAGCTTTTCACTCCTAATCACAGCTCATCCCCGTCTTTTGCAACAGACGTGGGTTCGGGCCTCCAGTACCTGTTACGGCACCTTCACCCTGGCCATGACTAGATCACCCGGTTTCGGGTCTACTGCCCGCGACTATGCGCCCTTATCAGACTCGGTTTCCCTTCGCCTCCCCTATACGGTTAAGCTTGCCACGAACAGTAAGTCGCTGACCCATTATACAAAAGGTACGCAGTCACTCTTTCGAGCTCCTACTGCTTGTACGCACACGGTTTCAGGATCTATTTCACTCCCCTCTCCGGGGTTCTTTTCGCCTTTCCCTCACGGTACTGGTTCACTATCGGTCGGTCAGTAGTATTTAGCCTTGGAGGATGGTCCCCCCATGTTCAGACAGGGTTTCACGTGCCCCGCCCTACTCGTCTTCACTGGAGTGGCCCTTTTAAATACAGGGCTATCACCTTCTATGGCCAGCCGTTCCAGGCTGTTTTTCTAGAACCATTCCAGCTTAAGGGCTAGTCCCCGTTCGCTCGTCGCTACTCAGGGAATCTCGGTTGATTTCTTTTCCTCTGGTTACTTAGATATTTCAGTTCACCAGGTTCGCTTCCAGCAGCTATGTATTCACTGCAGGATACCCGCAAGCGGGTGGGTTTCCCCATTCGGACATTACCGGATCAAAGCTTGTTGCCAGCTCCCCGATACTTTTCGCAGGCTGCCACGTCCTTCATCGCCTCTGACCGCCAAGGCATCCACCGTGTGCGCTTATTCGCTTGACCATATAACCGCAAGTTGCCTTGGGTTATATATATGACCTGGGGGTACAAAGCCCAGATACGAAATATAACGACTCAATTAATAAGAAGACATTCAAGTCTTCCGCCTTAGCCTCACGACACGTCAAGATAGATATCTCAAACGCTCGCTACGTCACAAGTTTTAAAAGAACACGTACCAGCCACAGTGCTGATGCGTAATAAATTCTTTGTATGCGCTAGTCATTCAGAGTGGTGGGTCTGGGTAGACTCGAACTACCGACCTCACCCTTATCAGGGGTGCGCTCTAACCACCTGAGCTACAGACCCAATGTCCGTTCAGCTCATTGCCGTTTGCGTCGATAAACACGCAACGTGTGGTGGAGCCTGTCGGGATCGAACCGACGACCCCCTGCTTGCAAAGCAGGTGCTCTCCCAGCTGAGCTAAGGCCCCATATACGGGACTTTTCAAACCGGCTTGGCCGATTTGAAACTCTGAATGCAGGTACTTTGTGAAGACGCCCGACAGGACGATGTTGCCTTTGCTCAAAAGGAGGTGATCCAGCCGCACCTTCCGATACGGCTACCTTGTTACGACTTCACCCCAGTCATCGGCCACACCGTGGCAAGCGCCCTCCCGAAGGTTAAGCTACCTGCTTCTGGTGCAACAAACTCCCATGGTGTGACGGGCGGTGTGTACAAGGCCCGGGAACGTATTCACCGCAGCAATGCTGATCTGCGATTACTAGCGATTCCGACTTCATGGAGTCGAGTTGCAGACTCCAATCCGGACTGAGATAGGGTTTCTGGGATTGGCTTGCCCTCGCGGGTTTGCAGCCCTCTGTCCCTACCATTGTAGTACGTGTGTAGCCCTGGTCGTAAGGGCCATGATGACTTGACGTCATCCCCACCTTCCTCCGGTTTGTCACCGGCGGTCTCCTTAGAGTTCCCACCATTACGTGCTGGCAACTAAGGACAAGGGTTGCGCTCGTTGCGGGACTTAACCCAACATCTCACGACACGAGCTGACGACAGCCATGCAGCACCTGTGTTCGAGTTCCCGAAGGCACCAATCCATCTCTGGAAAGTTCTCGACATGTCAAGACCAGGTAAGGTTCTTCGCGTTGCATCGAATTAAACCACATACTCCACCGCTTGTGCGGGCCCCCGTCAATTCCTTTGAGTTTCAGTCTTGCGACCGTACTCCCCAGGCGGCGAACTTAACGCGTTAGCTTCGATACTGCGTGCCAAATTGCACCCAACATCCAGTTCGCATCGTTTAGGGCGTGGACTACCAGGGTATCTAATCCTGTTTGCTCCCCACGCTTTCGTGCCTCAGTGTCAGTGTTGGTCCAGGTAGCTGCCTTCGCCATGGATGTTCCTCCCGATCTCTACGCATTTCACTGCTACACCGGGAATTCCACTACCCTCTACCACACTCTAGTCGCCCAGTATCCACTGCAATTCCCAGGTTGAGCCCAGGGCTTTCACAACAGACTTAAACAACCACCTACGCACGCTTTACGCCCAGTAATTCCGAGTAACGCTTGCACCCTTCGTATTACCGCGGCTGCTGGCACGAAGTTAGCCGGTGCTTATTCTTTGGGTACCGTCAGAACAACCGGGTATTAGCCGATTGCTTTTCTTTCCCAACAAAAGGGCTTTACAACCCGAAGGCCTTCTTCACCCACGCGGTATGGCTGGATCAGGCTTGCGCCCATTGTCCAATATTCCCCACTGCTGCCTCCCGTAGGAGTCTGGACCGTGTCTCAGTTCCAGTGTGGCTGATCATCCTCTCAGACCAGCTACGGATCGTCGCCTTGGTGGGCCTTTACCCCGCCAACTAGCTAATCCGACATCGGCTCATCTATCCGCGCAAGGCCCGAAGGTCCCCTGCTTTCACCCGAAGGTCGTATGCGGTATTAGCGTAAGTTTCCCTACGTTATCCCCCACGAAAAGGTAGATTCCGATGTATTCCTCACCCGTCCGCCACTCGCCACCCATAAGAGCAAGCTCTTACTGTGCTGCCGTTCGACTTGCATGTGTTAGGCCTACCGCCAGCGTTCACTCTGAGCCAGGATCAAACTCTTCACTTAAAAACGTATAGTCCGAGGACTAAAAATTTAAAGCTGCAGATGCTTGACCGCTGGCAACGTTTCGCTTGCTTTAAAACAATTGATATGTTGCTTGATCAAACGTCTGCAAGATGGACAAATCATCCTTCCTGCAGGCGCCTTCACAAGATACCTGCGCATACTGTCAAAGAACCTTGGAGTCGGCCTCAGCGCCTTCCTCCGTGTGCCCCGACGTTTCCGTCGTTGCGAGCCGCCCATTATAGCCGGCTTTTCCGCCTCGTCAACACCTTTTTTCAAGGCCG
>NZ_JBMWDP010000074.1:0-3170 GCF_049545505.1 Stenotrophomonas sp. NPDC077421
GCGTGACCGCCGTCGGCATGGTGCTGCTCGCCGCCTCCGGGGTGGTGGCCCTGGGCGGGCTCGGCCTGTCCCACTTCTGGGGCTCGCTGGCGCTGTTGGGCATCGGCTGGAATTTGAGTTTCATCGGCGCCACGGCGATGGTCACCGACTGCCACACCCCGGCCGAGCGGGGCAAGGCGCAGGGCATGAACGACTTCTTCGTCTTCGCCGCCACGGCGGCCGTGTCGTTCCTCGCGGGGTCGATCCTGCACAGCTCGGGCTGGCAAGCGGTCAACTGGATGATCTTCCCGGCCTTGGCGCTGATCTTGGTGCCGCTGCTGTGGCAGGGGCGGTACGGTTGCAACTGACTTGACTTGGGGCATTGATCGAGGACTGGAAGCCGATAAGTGGCCCGTTCCGGCACTACACGACTTGTCTCCACTGCTGAAACTTCGGAAAGCTACTTTGCCGTTCCACCTTTATTGATGGTCAAAGAGTTGTATGGACAGATGAATTTAGTTAGTTAGTTAGTTAGTTAGTTAGTTAGTTAGATTTATCAAGAAGCAGTTTAACCACGGCTTTGGCTTTGCGAGCAGCGTGCAGATCTCCAAGAACGTGAGCCTGAATAATCGCCCCTTCAAGCAACATAGCAATTGTTTCAGAGATTTGAACTATCGATTCTCTGGACGTTATGACAAGTGAAGTGTGGTGTGTGATCCATCGCAGCATAGCCTCTTTGTTTCGGGCGCAAAGCTTATGTATATCATGATCCGGATTGCTGAATTCGGCGCTGACATTAATGAAATAACAACCCAAGAAAAGTGGCTTGGATTGATCGAGACCCTGAAACAGATCGTCAAAAGCATCAAGCATGGCATACAAGGCGTCCCTACCTGGCGTCGCTTCGTGCAAACGCAAATCGAGCCAAGAGAAATACTGCTGATCACAATATTCGACGGTCGCAGCAATTAGATCTTCCTTGCTGGAGAAATGGTTATATAGCGTTTTCTTGGCAATGCCGGACTCTTCAAGTACCCGATTGATGCCAACAGCATGAATGCCGTACTTATAAAAAAGGTTAAAGGCAGTTGCGACTAACTGTTCTTTTTTGTCCATGATGTTATTCATCGTTGTGAGGATTCATACGCGACATGTTGACACAAGGAGACAGGGTTGTCTACAATCCCTCAAGGAGACCGATCTGTCTCTTTCTTTGCAATTTCCTTGAGGCTTCTTTTATGAACACGACAACAGCGGCTTCCGCACAACAGCCCTCCGTCATCTATGATCTAGTCACGATAGGTTCCGGTTCGGCGGCTAGAGCCGCAGCGAACGAAGCACGTAGGCTCGACAAAACAGTCGCCATGATCGAACAGGGGTTGGCAGGAGGGACCTGTCTCAATGTAGGATGCGTTCCTTCAAAGACGTTGCTTGCGGCGGCTTCTGCTCGCATGTCTGCTGCGCATGGGAAGTTCCCAGGTATAGCGACCTCGGCCGGGCCTGTCGACTTGTCTTTGCTTGTCAGAGATAAAGATCAAATGATCGGGCACTTCCGGCAGTCTTTCCATGTACAAGCACCCAAGGATGCAGGTATTGCGGTATTTCGCGGCAAGGCGACCTTTGTAGCGTCAGATGAGCCAGATATCGTAGCGCTCGTCGTCGCGGACTCAGACGGAAACACAAACCTGGTGTACGCCAAGCAGGTACTGATCGCCAGTGGGGCAGCGCCATTCATTCCTTCCATTCCTGGCCTCAGTGAGGTGGACTTTCTCACTTCCGGCTCGGCCATGTCCCTTGAGCAGGTGCCTGAGTCCATGCTGGTCGTCGGCGGCAATGCGATCGGTCTGGAGCAAGGTCAATTGTTCGCTCGACTGGGCAGCAAGGTTGAAGTGGTCGAGATAGCTCCTCGAATTGCACCGTTCGAGGATCCCGCGATTTCTGCGGCACTGGAGCAGGCGCTGTCAGCGGAGGGCATCATGTTCCATACTGGCGCCAATCTGACAAACGTCGTACCACACGAGAGCGGGGTGCTTGCAACTGTCGTCGCCGAAGGACGTACTCAGCAAATTTTCGCCCATAAGATTCTCATAGCGACGGGGCGCCGTCCGGCAACTGAAGGACTCAACTTGGATGCTGTCAATGTGTCCAGGGGCGATCGAGGCGAAATAATTGTGGACGAACATCTGCGAACCTCAAATCCTCGCATCTGGGCAGCGGGCGATGTCACTGGTATGGCTCAATTAGTGTATGTCGCTAGTGCGCAGGGGACCGTGGCCGCGAGCAATGCTCTGGGCAACGAGCCTCGGTCCCTAGACTACACCGCCTTGCCCCGCGTCATTTTCACGTCGCCCGAGATGGCTGCTGTCGGCATGACTCCTATGCAGGCTGAGGCGGCCCAAATTGCCTATGATGTTCGTGAAATTCCGGTTTCCTTTGTTCTACGTGCTATTGTAAGTCGTCACGACAAAGGGATAATCAAGATGATATCCGAGCGTGAGACAGGAAGGATTCTGGGTATTCATATGGTAGGCGAATCTGCTGGAGAGGTTATTGCAGCTGCAACCTATATTATCTCCGCAGGACTTACGGTTGACCAACTTGCAAAACAGTGGTCTCCGTACTTCACTATGGCGGAGTCGCTTAAAAACGTAGCAAGCAGTGCGCCAACTTTGGAAGATTCGGCTAATGGCTAAATCTTATTATTACTATGCGCTTAAATTTCAAGGGATCGTTTCAGGGTAAAGTTTCCTGATGTGAGCATGTTTGAGTTTTTTGCTATGGCGGGATCGCTCAATGGGCTTCCCGCCTTTTTTGTGGTGAATCATTAAAGAATTTGCCGATCTTGAATATATGCATAAAAACTCAGGGGGTGCCGTTCAGTCTGTTGACGAGAAAGATAGGATTCTTTTACTGAGAAATTCCCGTCAGAACTTCAATTTATCTTCTCTAAATTTGAAAGGTTGTCAGGCAATTCATGCGCGATGAGTAGACACGCTGGCCTGCTTCAGTGCCCCCGAGTACTGCGACCAGAAGGAAAGGGGTTATTCGTTTCATAGTTCGATTTCCTGCTGTGGGCTACTGCTTCGCAGCCGCCGTCACCGCCGAGGACGCGCTTAAGGCCAAGGCCATTTCCTGGGTCATGGTGGGCGGTCTCGCGGGCGCCATCATCGGGCCGCAGTTGGTGATCTTCA
>NZ_JBMWDP010000075.1:0-3145 GCF_049545505.1 Stenotrophomonas sp. NPDC077421
GTCATGCCGGGCGACAACATCAAGATGGTCGTCACCCTGATCAACCCGGTCGCAATGGACGACGGTCTGCGCTTCGCGATCCGCGAAGGCGGCCGTACCGTCGGCGCCGGCGTGGTCTCCAAGATCATCGAGTAAGTTTGCACTACCGGCGGTTGCATAGCGCTGCCGGTCTCGCGAATGGCGGGCCGGGAACCTCGGTCCGCCTTCGCTGTCTTAGGGAAGGCAAGTTTTTTCAGTACGCCAGTAGCTCAATTGGCAGAGCAGCGGTCTCCAAAACCGCAGGTTGGGGGTTCGAGTCCCTCCTGGCGTGCCACTTCTCCCTTCCAGCGGCCATGCCGCCACTGCAGCCAGAGCCGGATGAACAGCAAGATCGAGCATTCCAAAGACAACGCCTCCAGCGGGGGTGATATCGTCAAGTACGCCGTTGCAGCCATTCTGGTTGTTGCGGGTCTTTTTGCTTGGTTCTGGTTCGGTGCTCCCGAGCATGCTTCCCAGAGTGCATGGGCCGGTCCGCTTCGCGGTCTGGCCGTTGTGGTTGGCCTGGTGGCCGGCCTTGGCGTGTTCCTGCTGACCGGCAAGGGTCGCGACACGCGTGAATTCCTTTCCGAATCGCGTTTCGAACTGCGCAAGGTGGTCTGGCCGACCCGCCAGGAAGCCATCCGCATGACCTGGGTGGTGGTCGTTGTCGTGATCATCCTCAGCCTGGTCCTGGGCGGATTTGATTTCCTGATTCAGAAAGCGACCCAGTGGTTCCTGGGTCGATAAGGAGAAACCAGTGAAGCGTTGGTACGTCGTTCACGCCTATTCGGGCTTCGAAAAGTCGGTGGCGCAGGCTCTGCGCGATCGCATCGTGCGTGACGAGATGCAGGAGCGCTTCGGTGACGTCCTGGTCCCGACCGAGGAAGTGGTTGAAATGCGCTCCGGCCAGAAGCGCCGTTCCGAGCGCAAGTTCTTCCCGGGCTACGTGCTGGTCCAGATCGAGACCCACGAAGAAAACGGTATCCCGCGCATCGACAACGAAAGCTGGCACCTGGTGAAGGACACCTCCAAGGTGATGGGTTTCATCGGCGGCACCGCCGATCGCCCGCTGCCGATCCGTGACGAAGAGGCTGCCGCCATCCTGGATCGTGTTCAGGAAGGTGTGGAAAAGCCCCGTCCGAAGGTGCTGTTCGAGCCGGGCCAGATGGTCCGCGTCACCGAAGGTCCGTTCAACGACTTCAATGGCGTTGTCGAAGAGGTCAACTACGAGAAGAGCCGTCTGCGCGTCTCGGTGCTGATCTTCGGGCGTGCCACCCCGGTCGAACTCGAGTTCGGCCAGGTCGAAAAGGCCGTCTGACCCACGAGTTGACTGGCGGGATCCGTGGATCCCGCGACAGTCGCGCCGAGCGCTGCCCGGCCGCATTCACGCACCACTCCAAAAACCTGATATAGTGCGCGGCTTCCTGCCAGGAAGCTGGCAAAAGCAAGGGCCGCCGCGAGGTGGCCTTCTGCGTGAATTTTCAAAACGCGATGCCGGGACGCGTGATTCCCGGTCCGATGGGGAGCCTGTTGTCGCAAGGCGCTAGCACCCGGAGAGTACTCACATGGCAAAGAAAGTTGTCGGTTATATCAAGCTGCAGGTGAAGGCCGGTCAGGCCAACCCCTCGCCGCCGGTCGGTCCTGCGCTGGGTCAGCGCGGCCTGAACATCATGGAATTCTGCAAGGCCTTCAATGCTGCCACGCAGAAGCTGGAGCCGGGTCTGCCGGTCCCGGTGATCATCACGGCCTACTCGGACCGTACCTTCACCTTCATCACCAAGAGCACCCCGGCTGCCGTGCTGCTCAAGAAGGCTGCTGGCATCTCCTCGGGCTCCAAGCGCCCGAACACCGACAAGGTGGGCAAGGTGACCCGTAAGCAGCTGGAAGAAATCGCCAAGACCAAGGAAGCCGACCTGACGGCCGCCGACCTGGACGCCGCGGTGCGCACGATTGCCGGTTCTGCCCGTTCCATGGGCCTCGTGGTGGAGGGTTAAGAAGATGGCACAGACCAAGCGTGAGAAGGCCATCAAGGCCGCCGTCGTCCCGGGCAAGGCATATGCCTTCGAGGACGCGATCAAGATCCTGAAGACCGCTACCAAGGCCAAGTTCGTCGAGTCCTTCGACGTTGCCGTGCGCCTGGGCGTGGACGCCAAGAAGTCCGACCAGCAGGTGCGCGGTTCCACCGTGCTGCCGGCCGGTACCGGCAAGAGCGTGCGCGTTGCCGTCTTCGCCCCGGCCGGTGCCAAGGCTGACGAAGCCCTGGCCGCTGGCGCGGAAGCCGTCGGCATGGACGACCTGGCCGAGAAGATGCAGGCCGGCGATCTGAACTACGACGTCGTGATCGCGACCCCGGACGCCATGCGCGTCGTGGGTAAGCTGGGCACCGTGCTCGGCCCGCGCGGCCTGATGCCGAACCCGAAGGTCGGCACCGTCTCGGCCAACCCGGGCGAAGCCGTCAAGAATGCCAAGTCGGGTCAGGTGCGTTACCGCACCGACAAGGCCGGCATCATCCACTGCACCATCGGCAAGGCCGACTTCGCCGAAGACGCGCTGAAGTCGAACCTGCAGGCGCTGCTGATGGACCTGATCAAGGCCAAGCCGGCTACCTCGAAGGGCACCTACCTGCAGAAGGTTTCGGTCAGCTCGACGATGGGCCCGGGCGTCACCGTCGACCAGTCGTCGCTGACCCTGAAGTAATCGTTTCAAGCGGGTACGCGGCTCCGGTCGCGTACCCGTGACATTTGAAGGCAATCCGAGCGGGCATGCCCGCGACGATAGCCGTCAAAGACCGCAGGCGCGGTCGTTGCACACCGGCGACGGGCACGGATGCTCGCATTGGCAGGGAGTCGCCGCCGGCGCAGTACCGATCGCTTAATCGATTCCCCCGGGAATCACCCTGCGTAGATGGTGCCCTTCTGGAGTTTTTCTGGTTTACGCACGTCTGGGTTCTCCCAGGTTGGCCATCCAGGTCTAGAACGGCCCACCCTTGGAACATCGTCCCGATGTTCCCGGTGTCCAGGACGGATGCCGCCCAGGACCGCACACGGCAGGAGCCGTAAGCGGAGTTCAATTGGAGGAGTGCAATGGCTCTCAATCTGTCCCAGAAGCAAGAAGTAGTCGCCGAGCT
>NZ_JBMWDP010000076.1:0-2538 GCF_049545505.1 Stenotrophomonas sp. NPDC077421
GAGGATCGGGTCGACCCCCTGGAACTTGGCGAACGGGAAGATCGCTTCCTTGACCGAGTAATAGTCCGGCACGATTTCCTTGGTCGCGCCCTGCTCGGCCAGGGTCTTGCCGGCCATGCAGCGGGCGGCGATCTTGGCCAGCGCCATGCCGGTGGCCTTGGACACGAACGGCACGGTGCGCGAGGCACGCGGGTTCACTTCCAGCAGGTAGACGATGTCATTGCCATCGTCGCCGACCTGGATGGCGAACTGGGTGTTCATCAGGCCGACCACGTTCAGGGCCTTGGCCAGCTCGACCACCTGACGGCGCAGCTCGGCCTGGGTCTCGGCCGACAGCGAGTACGGCGGCAGCGAGCAGGACGAGTCACCCGAATGCACACCGGCTTCCTCGATGTGCTCCATCACGCCGCCGATCAGCACGTTGCCGTCCTTGTCGGCAATGATGTCCACATCCACTTCCACGGCGTTGTCGAGGAAACGATCCAGCAGCACCGGCGAGTCGTTGGACACCTTGACCGCATCGCGCACGTAGCGCGCCAGGTCGGATTCGCCGTACACGATTTCCATCGCGCGGCCGCCCAGCACGTAGCTCGGGCGCACCACCAGCGGGTAGCCGATCTCACGGGCCAGCAGCAGGGCTTCCTGGTCGTTGCGCGCGATGCGGTTCGGCGGCTGCTTCAGGCCGAGCGAGTCGACCAGCTGCTGGAAACGCTCGCGGTCTTCGGCGAGGTCGATCGAGTCCGGCGAGGTGCCGATCACCGGCACACCGTTGGCTTCCAGCGCGCGTGCCAGCTTCAGCGGGGTCTGGCCGCCGTACTGCACGATCACGCCCTTGGGCTGTTCCAGCTCGACGATTTCCAGCACGTCTTCCAGCGTCAGCGGCTCGAAGTACAGGCGGTCGGAGGTGTCGTAGTCGGTGGAGACGGTTTCCGGGTTGCAGTTGACCATGATGGTTTCAAAGCCATCATCGCGCAGCGCCAGTGCCGCATGCACGCAGCAGTAGTCGAACTCGATGCCCTGGCCGATGCGGTTCGGACCGCCGCCCAGAATCATGATCTTGTCGCGATTGCTCGGCGCCGCTTCGCACTCGTCCTCGTAGGTCGAGTACAGGTAGGCGGTGCTGGTGGCGAACTCGGCGGCGCAGGAGTCCACGCGCTTGTACACCGGGCGCACCTTGTGGGCGCGGCGCAGCGCGCGCACGGCGGCTTCGTTGGTGCCGGTCAGCTCGGCCAGGCGGGCATCGGAGAAGCCGGCGCGCTTGAGCGTGCGCAGACGGGCGGCGTCCAGCGCGTCGATGCCATCGGCGGCGAGCTGGATTTCGGCCTGGATGATTTCTTCGATCTGATCCAGGAACCACGGGTCGATGTGCGACAGCGCGAAGACGTCCTCGACGCTGAAACCGGCACGGAACGCGTCACCGACGAAGAACAGGCGCTCCGGGCCCGGAGCCTTCAGTTCGCGCTTGAGCGTGGTGATGTCGTCTTCATTGGCCAGGTCCAGGCCGGTCGGGTCCAGGCCGATCTTGCCGGTTTCCAGGCCACGCAGCGCCTTCTGCAGGGATTCCTGGAAGGTGCGGCCCATCGCCATCACCTCGCCCACCGACTTCATCTGGGTGGTCAGACGGGCGTCGGCGGCCGGGAACTTCTCGAACGCGAAGCGCGGGATCTTGGTGACGACGTAATCGATGGACGGCTCGAACGAGGCCGGGGTGAGCCCGCCGGTGATTTCGTTGCGGAGTTCATCCAGGGTGTAACCCACGGCCAGCTTGGCAGCGACCTTGGCGATCGGGAAGCCGGTGGCCTTGGAGGCCAGCGCCGAGGAACGCGACACGCGCGGGTTCATTTCGATCACCACCACGCGGCCGGTGGTCGGGCTGATGCCGAACTGCACGTTCGAGCCGCCGGTGTCCACGCCGATCTTGCGCAGCACGGCGATGGAGGCATCGCGCAGGCGCTGGTATTCCTTGTCGGTCAGGGTCTGCGCCGGGGCCACGGTGATCGAGTCGCCGGTGTGCACGCCCATCGGATCGAGGTTCTCGATCGAGCAGACGATGATGCAGTTGTCGGCGGTGTCACGCACCACCTCCATCTCGAATTCCTTCCAGCCCAGCACCGATTCCTCGACCAGCACCTCGGTGGTCGGCGACAGTTCCAGACCGCGGGTGACGATGTCGACCAGCTCTTCGCGGTTGTAGGCGATACCGCCACCGCTGCCACCCAGGGTGAAGCTCGGGCGGATGATGGTCGGGTAGCCGACGCGGGTCTGGATCTCGATCGCTTCTTCCAGCGTGTGAGCGACGGCCGCCTTCGGGCATTCCAGGCCGATTTCCCCCATCGCCACGCGGAACAGCTCGCGGTCTTCGGCCATGCGGATCGCGTCGCGCTTGGCGCCGATCAGTTCGACGTTGTACTTCTCCAGCACGCCATTGTCGGCCAGGTCCAGCGCGCAGTTCAGCGCGGTCTGGCCGCCCATCGTCGGCAGCAGCGCGTCGGGCTTTTCCTTGGCGATGATCTTTTCGACCGTCTGACAGTTAGATCG
>NZ_JBMWDP010000077.1:0-2330 GCF_049545505.1 Stenotrophomonas sp. NPDC077421
AGCGGACTGGATCGTGATGCCACGCTACTGCTCCTGCTCCATCCAGTCCATGGTGGCAGCGACGTCATGCACTTCACCGATCTTGTGGCTCTTGCCGGTGTAGAACAGGATGCGCTCGGACGTGGTGGTCTTGCCGGCATCGATGTGGGCCATGATGCCGAAGTTACGGTAACGCTCGATGGGAGTGGTGCGGGCCACGGGAGCCTCTCAATTTCTTGGAATTCGGATGGCCGAACGCCGCCTTTCGGCGGCCTTCGGATTGGCGCAGCCCTTCTGGGGCCGCGAGGCAGCACCTCAATGGTGCTGCCGTGCCTGTTTTACAAGGCCGTCAAACTCACCAGCGGTAGTGGGCGAAGGCCTTGTTGGCTTCGGCCATGCGGTGGGTTTCTTCGCGCTTCTTGATGGCGCCACCACGATTTTCCGAGGCGTCCAGCAGTTCGGCAGCCAGCTTCTTCGGCATGGTGTTTTCACCACGCTTGCGAGCGGAGTCGATCAGCCAACGCATGGCCAGCGCCATCTTGCGCGACGAACGCACTTCGACCGGCACCTGGTAGGTCGCACCGCCGACGCGGCGGGACTTGACTTCGACCGACGGAGCCACGTTGTCCAGAGCCTTCTGCACCAGCTCGACGGAGTTCGGGTTCTTCTCACCGATCACGTCCATGGCGCCATAGACGATCTTTTCAGCGACGGACTTCTTGCCGCTCAGCATCACCATGTTGATGAAGCGTGCGATGGTTTCACTTCCGTGCTTGGGATCCGGCAGGACGGAGCGCTGCGGCGTATTACCTTTACGAGACATGTGTACTTTCCCTTAGCTCTTCGGACGCTTGGCGCCGTACTTGGAACGGCCCTGACGACGCTTGGCAACGCCGGAGGCGTCCAGCGAGCCACGCACGGTGTGGTAACGCACACCCGGCAGATCCTTGACGCGACCGCCGCGGATGAGGACCACGGAGTGCTCCTGCAGGTTGTGGCCTTCGCCACCGATGTAGCTGATGACCTCTTCCTGGTTGGTCAGGCGGACCTTGGCAACCTTGCGGAGCGCCGAGTTCGGCTTCTTCGGGGTGGTGGTGTACACGCGCGTGCAGACGCCACGGCGCTGGGGGCACTTATCAAGTGCCGGCGAGGCACTCTTGTAAGTGGTGGCCTGCCGCGGCTTGCGGACAAGCTGATTGATCGTCGCCATCAGTATGTTCTTCTGAGAGAGGCCAAGGGAAAAACTGGCCATGAATGCGGAAATGTGCGAGCAGACCAAGGAATCTGGCCTGCTGAGACAGACGATTGTAGCAACCTGGCGAAAACGCGGTCAACCGCGCACACGCCAAGCCAGCCCTGATCCTGGGCCGTTACAGGGGAGCCTTCTCCTTGCCCCCCGTTCAGGTTGTCAACCGACCCATGCGTGGGCCGGCCGGCATCCTACCCTATCGGTGGCGCGGACGCCACCGGCAGGAAGGTCAGGGAACCACCGGGGTGGTGCCCTGCCCCTTCGAATGTTGTCGGACCCACGGTCCGCCGCGACGCGAAGGTGGTCCGGCCCGGGGGCCGGACCGGGTTTCTCATTCCTCGCCCACCACCGGGTCGGCGTCGCTCGAATCGACCACGGCGACCGGTGCGGCGTCGGCCAGGACCGGAGTGCCGGCCAGGGTCTGCAGCTCCGAGTCGGTCAGGCCGGAGGCACCGCGACGACGCTGGGAGTGGTACGCCAGACCGGTACCCGCCGGGATCAGGCGGCCGACGATGACGTTCTCCTTCAGGCCGCGCAGGTTGTCCGAGGTGCCGCGGACGGCAGCTTCGGTCAGCACGCGGGTGGTTTCCTGGAACGACGCGGCCGAGATGAACGACTCGGTCGCCAGCGAGGCCTTGGTGATGCCCAGCAGCACCGGGTCGAAACGGGCCGGCAGTTCGTTGCGGACGGCCAGACGTGCATTTTCCTCGATGACGCGCTGGCGCTCGGCCTGCTCGCCATTCAGGAACTTGCTGCTGCCCTGGTCGGTGATTTCGACCTTGCGCAGCATCTGACGGGTGATCACTTCAATGTGCTTGTCGTTGATCTTCACGCCCTGCAGGCGGTACACGTCCTGGATTTCCTTGACCAGGTAGGCGGCCAGCGGCTCGACGCCCAGCAGACGCAGGATGTCCTGCGGGCTCGGTTCGCCGTCCACGATGGTTTCGCCCTTGGTCACGTGCTCGCCTTCGAACACGATGACCTGACGGTACTTCGGAATCAGTTCTTCGTGCTCCGAACCATCGGTGTCCTTGATGATCAGGCGCTGCTTGCCCTTGGTGTCCTTGCCGAAGCTGATGATGCCCGAACGCTCGGCCAGGAT
>NZ_JBMWDP010000078.1:0-2224 GCF_049545505.1 Stenotrophomonas sp. NPDC077421
GCCCTAGTCCTTGCCGGTGTTTACGACGACCTGGTCGCCCTTCTTGATACGGTTAGCCATGATTATCTCCTGTCGCTCACAGCACTTCGGGAGCGAGCGAGACGATCTTCATGAACTTCTCGGAACGAAGTTCACGCGTCACCGGTCCGAAGATGCGGGTGCCGATCGGCTCTTGCTTGTTGTTGAGCAGGACCGCGGCGTTGGCGTCAAAACGGATCAGCGAACCGTCGGCGCGACGCACACCCTTGCGGGTACGCACCACGACGGCGTCGAACACTTCACCCTTCTTGACCTTGCCGCGCGGGATCGCATCCTTCACGGTGACCTTGATGATGTCACCGATGTGGGCGTAGCGACGCTTGGAGCCGCCCAGCACCTTGATGCACATCACTTCCTTGGCACCGGAATTGTCCGCGACCTCGAGGTAGCTCTGCATCTGGATCATGATTCAGATCTCCTTATTCAGCCGCACGCGTGATGACTTCCACCACGCGCCAGTTCTTGGTCTTGGACATCGGAGCAATCTCGGTCACGCGGACGACATCGCCTTCGTTGCAGGCATTGTCGGCGTCGTGGGCGTGCAGCTTGGTCGAACGCTTGATGTACTTGCCGTACAGGGCGTGCTTGACCAGGCGTTCCACCAACACGGTGACCGTCTTGTCCATCTTGTTGCTGACGACACGGCCTTCGACCGTGCGCAGCGTCTTGTTTTCAGTATTGTCGCTCATCGCGGCCATCCTTACTTGGTGCTGCCGAGCAGGGTCTTGACGCGAGCAATCTCGCGGCGGACCCGGCGGGTTTCGTGAGTCTTCGGCAGCTGGCCGGTAACCTGCTGCATACGGAGCGAGAACTGCTCCTTACGCAGGTCGGTCAGGTGGGCCTTCAGATCGTCAGCCGACTTTTCGCGAAGTTGTTTGATATCCATTACATCACCGTCCGGGTCACGAAGGTGGTGGTCACGGAGAGCTTGGCAGCTGCCAGGCGGAACGCCTCGCGAGCCACGCTTTCATCCACACCTTCAATTTCATAGATCATGCGGCCGGGCTGGATCTGGGCGACCCAGTACTCCACGTTGCCCTTACCAGAACCCATTCGGACTTCGATGGGCTTCTTGGTGATCGGCTTGTCGGGGAACACTCGGATCCACATCTTGCCGCCGCGCTTGACGTAGCGGCTGATCGAACGGCGAGCCGCTTCGATCTGACGCGCGGTCAGCTGACCATGAGCGGTTGCCTTCAGGCCGTACTCGCCGAAGCTGACAGCGTTGGCGCTCCAGCTCAGGCCATCGTTACGGCCCTTGTGTACCTTGCGGTACTTGGTTCGCTTGGGTTGCAACATTGTCGTTACCTCGCTTCACGGGCCGGGCGCTGACGGTCACCACGGTCGCCGCGATCGTTACGATCGTTGCGCGGGGAGTCGTCCTGCTTTTCCTGGCCAACCTGGGAGAAATCGAAAACCTCGCCCTTGTAGATCCAGACCTTGATGCCGATGATGCCGTAGGTCGTCTTGGCTTCAGCGAAGCCATAGTCGATGTCGGCACGCAGCGTGTGCAGCGGCACGCGGCCTTCGCGGTACCACTCCGAACGGGCGATTTCAGCACCGTTGAGGCGGCCACCGACGTTGACCTTGATGCCCAGGGCACCCAGACGCATCGCGTTGCCGACCGAGCGCTTCATTGCACGGCGGAACATGATGCGACGCTCCAGCTGCTGCGCGATCGACTCGGCAACCAGCTGCGCGTCCAGCTCGGGCTTGCGCACTTCGGTGACGTTGATGTGCGCCGGGACGCCCATCATTTCGCTCACTTCCTTGCGCAGCTTCTCGATGTCCTCACCGCGCTTGCCGATCACCACGCCCGGACGGGCGGTGTGGATCGTCACGCGAGCGGTCTTGGCCGGACGCTCGATCAGGATCTTGCTGATGCCGGCCTGCGCGAGCTTCTTGCGCAGCATGTCCCGCACCTTCAGGTCGGCCGCCAGGTAACCAGCGAACTCGGCCTTGTTGGCGTACCACTTGGAGTTCCAGTCCTTGGAAATGCCGAGGCGGATACCAATCGGATGAACTTTATGACCCATGGTGTTTTCCTTTCCGCTTACTTGCCGGCGCCCACAACCACAGTGATGTGGCTGGTGCGCTTGAGGATGCGGGTGCCGCGGCCTTTCGCCCGCGCCATGAAACGCTTCAGGGTCGGACCTTCATCTACCATGATGGTCTGAACCTTCAG
>NZ_JBMWDP010000079.1:0-2051 GCF_049545505.1 Stenotrophomonas sp. NPDC077421
ATCGTGATGCCACGTGCCTTTTCTTCCGGCGCGGCGTCGATCGCGGAGTAATCCTTGAACTCGCCACCGAAGCGCTCGGCGCCGATCTTGGTCAGCGCGGCGGTCAGCGTGGTCTTGCCGTGATCGACGTGACCGATGGTGCCGACGTTGACGTGCGGCTTGGTGCGCTCGAACTTACCCTTTGCCATTGTTGTATACCTTGGATATCAGAAAAGAGGGAGGTAAAGACCTGAGCTTACGCTCAGGCCTTCTTGACCACGGCTTCGGCGATGTTGTTCGGCGCCGGCTCGTAGTGGTCGAATTCCATCGTGAACGTCGCACGACCCTGGGTCTGCGAACGCAGCGAGGTGGCATAACCGAACATTTCACCCAGCGGGATCATCGCGTTGATGATGCTGGCCGAACCGTCACCGGTGGTGCTGGAACCCTGCAGAACGCCACGACGACGGCTCACGTCGCCCATCACGTCACCCTGGTAATCCTCCGGGGTCACGATCTCGACCTTCATGATCGGCTCCAGCAGAACCGGCTTGGCCTTCGCGAAGCCCTGCTTGAAGGCCATCGAGGACGCCAGCTTGAACGCCATTTCCGAGGAGTCGACGTCGTGGTACGAGCCGAACACCAGCTTGACCTTGACGTCAACGACCGGGAAGCCAGCCAGCGGACCGCTGGTGATGGTTTCGCGCAGGCCCTTTTCGATCGACGGAATGAATTCCTTCGGAATCACGCCACCGGTGATGTCGTTGATGAACAGGAAATCGTCCTTGATCATCGGAGCGATCTTCGGATCGGCGCGGTCTTCAGCGGTGATCGGCGACAGCTCGATCACGACGTGACCGTACTGACCCTTACCACCGGACTGCTTGGCGTGCTTGTAATCCGACTTGACGTCCGCGGCCTGGATGGTTTCGCGGTACGCAACCTGCGGCTTGCCGACGTTGGCTTCGACGTTGAACTCGCGCTTCATGCGGTCAACGATGATGTCCAGGTGCAGCTCGCCCATGCCCGAGATGATGGTCTGACCGGATTCTTCGTCGGTCTTGACGCGGAACGACGGATCTTCCTGCGCCAGACGGCCCAGGGCCAGACCCATCTTTTCCTGGTCGGACTTGGTCTTCGGTTCGACGGCCATCGAGATCACCGGCTCCGGGAACACCATGCGCTCCAGGATGATCGGGTGATCCAGCGAGCACAGGGTGTCGCCCGTGGTGGTGTCCTTCAGACCCACGGCAGCGGCGATGTCACCGGCCAGCACTTCCTTGATTTCTTCGCGATCGTTGGAGTGCATCTGCAGGATGCGGCCGATGCGCTCCTTCTTGCCCTTGACCGAGTTCATCACCTGGTCGCCGGCGTTCAGCGTGCCCGAGTAGACACGGAAGAAGGTCAGCGCGCCCACGAACGGGTCGGTGATGATCTTGAAGGCCAGCGACGAGAAGGGAGCCTTGTCGTCGGACTTGCGGCTCATTTCGATGGTTTCGTCGTCGACGTCGGTACCGGTCACGTCCGGCACGTCGATCGGCGACGGCAGCAGCTGCACCACGCCGTCCAGCATGGCCTGCACGCCCTTGTTCTTGAACGCCGAGCCGCAGTACATCGGCACGATGTCGGTGGCCAGGGTGCGCGCGCGCAGCGCCGAGATGATTTCAGCCTCGGTCAGCTCTTCGCCGCCCAGGTACTTTTCCATCAGCTCTTCGTTGGCTTCGGCAGCCGCTTCGATCATGTAGGTACGGGCTTCTTCAGCCTCTTCCTTCATGTCGGCCGGGATGTCCAGGTATTCGAACTTCATGCCCTGCGAGGCTTCATCCCAATGGATGGCCTTCATCTTGAGCAGGTCGACCACGCCCTTGAAGCCTTCTTCAGCGCCGATCGGCAGCTGCATCGGCACGGCGACGGCACCCAGCTTGGCCTTCAGCTGGCCAACGACCTTGGTGAAGTTGGCACCGGTGCGGTCCATCTTGTTGACGAACGCGATGCGCGGCACCTTGTAGCGGTTGGCCTGGCGCCACACGGTTTCCGACTGCGGCTGCACGCCACCGACGGCGCACAGCACG
>NZ_JBMWDP010000080.1:0-2017 GCF_049545505.1 Stenotrophomonas sp. NPDC077421
CGCCGTCAACGAGGGTTACCTCGACGACGTGCCGGTCAACAAGCTGCTGGCGTTCGAAGAAGGCCTGCATGCGCACTTCGCCAACACCCAGGGCGAGCTGGTCGGCAAGGTCAACGCCACCGGCGGTTGGGACAATGACATCGAAGCGGCCTTCAAGAAGGGCATCGCCGAGTTCAAGACCACCGGCAGCTGGTAAGACGCACGTGCGGCGGGGCTCTGCCCCGCCTCACCGTTGAATGCAGCGGGGCTGAGCCCCGCTCTACGGGAATCAAAGATGGCAAGCGGACGCGAAATCAAAACCAAGATCAAGAGCGTGCAGAACACCCGCAAGGTGACGCGCGCGCTCGAAATGGTCTCGGCTTCCAAAATCCGCAAGGCGCAGGAGCGGATGAAGACGTCGCGTCCGTACGCGCAGGCGATGAAGCAGGTGATCGGCCACCTGGCGCAGGCCAGCACCGACTACCAGCATCCGTTCCTGGTCCAGCGCGATGACGTGAAGCGCGTTGGCTACATCGTGGTCTCTTCCGACCGCGGCCTGGCCGGCGGCCTGAACAACAACCTGTTCCGCAAAATGCTCGGCGAAGTCCGCGAGTGGCAGGACAAGGGCGCCGAGATCGACGTGGTGACCATCGGCCAGAAGGCATCCACCTTCTTCCGCCGGGTCAAGGTCAACATGGTGGGTACCGTCACCCACATGGGCGACGTGCCGCACCTGGAACAGCTGATCGGCGTGATCAAGGTGATGCTTGATGCATTCACCGAGGGCAAGGTCGACCGCGTGTACCTGGTCTACAACCGCTTCATCAACACGATGACCCAGAAGGCCAGCTTCGACCAGCTGCTGCCGTTGCCGGCCGCTGAAAAGCAGGTCGCGCACCACGACTGGGACTACCTGTACGAACCCGACGCCGCGACCGTGCTGGAGCACGTGATGACGCGTTACGTCGAATCGCTGGTGTACCAGGCTGTACTGGAAAACGTGGCCTCCGAGCATGCGGCACGCATGGTCGCGATGAAGTCGGCCAGCGACAACGCGAACAAGCTGATCGGAACCCTGCAGCTCGTCTACAACAAGGCGCGCCAGGCAGCGATCACCCAGGAAATTTCGGAAATCGTCGGCGGCGCGGCAGCAGTCTGACGCGCGCAGTCAAAGCATTTAATTTAGAGGATGCAGCAATGAGTCAGGGCAAGATCGTTCAGATCATCGGCGCCGTCGTCGACGTGGAATTCCCCCGCGAGTCGGTGCCGAAGGTGTACCACGCGCTGAAGGTGGACAACACCGAAATCACGCTGGAAGTGCAGCAGCAGCTGGGTGACGGCGTGGTCCGCTGCATCGCGCTGGGCTCCACCGACGGCCTGAAGCGCAACCTGGTGGCCACCAACACCGAACGCGCCATCTCGGTGCCGGTCGGTGCAGGCACCCTGGGCCGCATCATGGACGTGCTGGGCCGTCCGATCGACGAAGCCGGCCCGGTGGCCGCCAGCGACAGCTGGGAAATCCACCGCGAGGCCCCGTCGTACGAAGACCAGTCCCCGGCCACCGAGCTGCTGGAAACCGGCATCAAGGTCATCGACCTGATGTGCCCGTTCGCCAAGGGCGGCAAGGTCGGCCTGTTCGGCGGCGCCGGCGTCGGCAAGACCGTCAACATGATGGAACTGATCAACAACATCGCCAAGGCGCACAGCGGTCTGTCCGTGTTTGCCGGCGTGGGCGAGCGTACCCGTGAGGGCAACGACTTCTACCACGAGATGAAGGACTCCAACGTCCTGGACAAGGTCGCGATGGTGTACGGCCAGATGAACGAGCCGCCGGGCAACCGTCTGCGCGTTGCGCTGACCGGCCTGACGATGGCCGAGTACTTCCGCGACGAGAAGGACGAAAACGGCAAGGGCAAGGACGTGCTGCTGTTCGTCGACAACATCTACCGCTACACCCTGGCCGGTACCGAAGTGTCGGCACGGCTGGGTCGTATGCCGTCGGCCGTGGGCTACCAGCCGACCCTGGCCGAGGAAATGG
>NZ_JBMWDP010000081.1:0-1891 GCF_049545505.1 Stenotrophomonas sp. NPDC077421
GCGCACAGTTCCGGCGGGGTCTGCTCCAGCGCCAGCTTGACCGCGCTGACGATGCCCGAGAGCGGCTCGTGCAGGGCTTCGAGCACCTCGTTGGAGCTGATCTTGATCATCTTCGGCACACCCTCGGCGAGGTTGCGCCCGGAGATCTCCATTTCGATCACTTCGGCCTGCGGGTAGGCGCAGCCCAGCTCGACCTTGATGCGCTCAGCGGTGGCTTCACCGATCAGCATGCCGTGGTTGCGGCGCACGTAGTTGGTGATCGACTCGTCGAAACGGTCGCCGCCGATGCGCACCGACGCCGAATAGACGATGCCGTTCAGCGAGATCACGGCCACCTCGGTGGTGCCGCCGCCGATGTCGATGACCATCGAACCGCGCGCCTCGGTCACCGGCATGCCGGCACCGATCGCGGCGGCCATCGGCTCCTCGATCAGGAACACGTCGCGCGCCCCGGCCTCTTCAGCCGATTCCTTGATCGCGCGGCGCTCGACCTGGGTCGAACCGGCCGGGACACAGACCAGCACGCGCGGGCTCGGGCGCAGGAAGCGCGACTTGTGCACTTTCTTGATGAAGTGCTTGAGCATCGCCTCGGTGTAGGTGAAGTCGGCGATGACGCCGTCCTTCATCGGGCGGATGGTGGTGATATGGCCCGGGGTACGGCCCAGCATCTGCTTGGCCTCGGCGCCGACCGCGGCAACCGAACGGGTGCCACCGATGGCGCGGTCCTGGCGCACGGCCACGACCGACGGCTCGTTCAGCACGATCCCCTGCCCACGTACGTAAATGAGGGTGTTGGCCGTGCCCAGGTCGATGGACAGGTCATTGGAGAACATGCCACGCAGTTTCTTGAACATCTGGGAGTTGATCCTGAGGGGTGTCGCGCCCAACGCGGGATGGCGAAAAAATGGGCAGAATTCGAGGCCGACAAGCCTAGCAATCCCCCTGTGCGCGAGCAAGGACAAATCTGGTGCAAAGCCAGCCTTCACGGCCATTCAGCCCAATCCGGACAGCCCGGGTTCTGGCCCTGTGGCGTCTCACCCGTTAACCTTTGCGCCGCAGGGCGCCCGAGGGCGCCGTTTCGTTGCCCGCCCGACGGGCCTCAACACCCTTTCCGCATAGGCCTTAATCGATGTCCGCTTTGATCTGTGGTTCTCTTGCCTTCGACACCATCATGGTGTTCCCGGACCAGTTCAAGAATCACATCCTGCCGGACAAGGTCCACATCCTGAACGTGTCGTTCCTGGTCCCGCGCATGCGCCGCGAGTTCGGCGGCTGCGCCGGCAACATCGCCTACAACCTGCACCTGCTGGGCGGCGAGCCGATCCCGATGGGCACCGTGGGCTCGGACTTCGGCCCCTACCGCGAATATTTCCAGGGCCTGGGCATCGACCTGAGCCGGGTCAAGGTGATCGACGAGCTGTTCACCCCGCAGGCGTTCATCACCACCGACCACGACAACAACCAGATCACCGCCTTCCACCCGGGCGCGATGATGCGGTCCTACGAGAACCACGTGAAGGACGTGCCGGGCGTCACCCTGGGCCTGGTCGGCCCGGACGGCCGCGAAGGCATGATCCAGAACTCGCAGGAATTCTTCGACGGTGGCGTTCCGTTCATCTTCGACCCGGGCCAGGCCATGCCGCTGTTCAACGGCCCGGAACTGCGCACGTTCATCGAGCAGGCCGACTACGTGGTGGTCAACGACTACGAGTCCAACCTGCTGCAGGAGCGCACCGGCTGGGATGAAAAGCAGATCGTGAGCCGGGTCAAGGCCTACATCACCACCCGCGGCCCGAAGGGTGCGGTCATCCACACCCCGGAGAAGACCTACGACATCCCGCCGGCGCACGAGCGCCGCGTGGTCGACCCGACCGGTTGTGGCGACGCCTTT
>NZ_JBMWDP010000082.1:0-1874 GCF_049545505.1 Stenotrophomonas sp. NPDC077421
TCGCGACTCCTCAGCGCACCGTGAAGCTGAAGCTGCCCGGCATGGGGTGGTTGTCACCACCGACGGCGCGGTATTCCACGGTATAGACGCCCGGAGTCAGCGGCTGGGGCAACTTGGCACGCAGGGTCTTACCGTTGTTGACGATCTCGGTCGTGAAATTCTCGATCGGCATGGTGGAACTGCCGTGCTTCATGAGCAACTTGAGACGCGACGCCCGCGGAATCAATGTTTCGTTGAACACGAGATCGATCTGGCCCGGCGAAGCCACCACCGCATTTGCCGCCGGTGTGGACTGCTGCAGCGCGGCGTGGGCGTGCGCGATCTGCAGGGAGAACTGCCCAGCCGCAATCGCGAGGACGAGCGCGAAGGAGCGAAGGACGTTTGATGATTTCATAGGGATAAATCCTCATTGCGAATGTGATGCAAAGCCCCGTTCGGCGCCGTGCTGTGTTGGATCCGACAAGCGTTAGGTGTCGGGCTGTCACCGAAACCACGGTTGGTCGGCTTTTGATATTTGAGATGAGGATCCCGCCGCTCAGGCGGGATCCTCGACGCGTCAAGCCGCCATGGCGCTGCAGCTTTCCGCGCAACGGCGACAAACTTCGGCGCAGCGCGCCATCTCCGGGTCGTTCATGGCGTCGCATGCTTCGGCGCACTGGCGGCAGATCTCCGCGCAGGCACTGCAAACCACCGAGTGAGCGCTGGCGCCACGCAACATGGCGTCGGCGCTGGTGGCGCAGATATCGGCACACGTCGCCAGCAGGGCGATGTGCTCCGGGGCTGCGTGGGCACCTCCTTTGCTCAGGCAATAGTTGATGGTCTCAAGGCAAATCGCGTGGCATTGCGTGCAGTTGTCGATGCACTCGTTCATGGCCTGAGACCGGTGGTCTTCGGAATGGTGAGTCATGTGGATCTCCTGCTTCATCGCGGACGAGAATCGGCGCGCCCGCAACACCGCCCCCTGTTGCTCTTGCGGATCAATGCTGTGCGAAGGGTTCGGTGGTTCCGTCGTGATGGACCAGCTCGACCGTATACGGCTGCTGGCGTCCTTCCGGGACCTCCATGCCCGGCGAACCGAGCGGCATTCCGGGCAGGACCAGGCCGCGTGCGTCCGGCTTTTCTTCGAGGAGGCGCTTGATGTCCTCGGCCGGGACATGGCCTTCGATGACGTATCCGTCGACCTCGGCCGTGTGGCAGGAGCCCTTTGCATAGGGGACACCCAGGCGCTCCTTGACCGGACCCAGGTCATCCATGTCATGCACATCCACGGTGAACCCCGCCTTCTTCACGTGGTCGATCCAGCTACCGCAGCACCCGCAGGTCGGGGTCTTGTGGACGGTCATGCGTGGCAGGGCGGCTGGAGTCGCGTCGGCTGTTTCCGGGACGACCTGTGCAGTGGGCGCGATGGTGGATTGCGCGGGTGTAGCCGCTTGGGTGCAGGCACCCAGGCCGGCGACCGCAAAAGCCGCCCACGCCAGTCGGTTCAATCTGCAGGTTTTCATTTCTGGTTCTCCGCTTAGCGCTTGGTCCGCGAAGACCAGTGGATGTGGGCGATCCGCCAACCGTCGGTGGTCTGCTTCAGCACCATGGTCTCGGTGCTCTGGACGGTCAGTGGCTTACCGTCTTTCTGGGCGTGCAGCTCGCTTTCGGTTCCGACCCATGCGAACTCACCAGCGGTGCGTGCACGCTGACGGAGCAGCTGGCGATGGGCGCCCTTGAGGAATGCCGCATCGCTGACTGCGTGATGACCCAGATATTCCTCGCGGCTGCGCTCGGCACCCCCGGACTCGAGGATGAGGACGTCGGCAGCGAGCAGGGCTTCGACCGTGGCCAGATCGCCGCTAGACAGGGCCCTGTTGAAACGCTCCGCTACG
>NZ_JBMWDP010000083.1:0-1800 GCF_049545505.1 Stenotrophomonas sp. NPDC077421
CGCCCGCCCAGTACGCCGCACAGTTGGCTGGAAAGAGAGATACCATCAGCACCGGACTCTAAACCCGCCCACTACTCAAGCCGGGGGGACGTCGGGGGTCCCCTTCAAGGCTGATCCTTATCTGATAGTTCTCCATGCGAGCAAGAAATCCCCTTAGACCTTCTTGCGACCCCACACGCATCGTCTTCGACAGATCATGATCGAAGTGCTCGTAGGCCACCCTAAGTGCCGAAGAAGCGTCCTCACCAGCTCCTCCAGCACATGTCTTTTCAGCACTGGCAAATGGGATAACCCCCATGAGAAGCGCAGCGAAACCAAGACAGTAAACTCTATGCATCCCTGTGCCCTCCCGGCTACTTGCATCCACATCTATCGCCCGGCTTCGGCTCGACCAGTGGCATGCCAGTCGACCTATACCAACTTGATGCAGCGGCTGAAAGACTCGAACGGCTTCTAGAGTTCCTTCTTCCACACATGGGAGAAAGTGCCGAATTCAATCTCGATCTCACCTGAGTGATCAAGCACGATTCGGTGCCTGAAGCGGCCAGGCGAAACGATTGAGAACTCGTGAACCAACACGTCCGCATGCAGATGTGTATCTGAGTCTGTTTCCTTGAAGAGGTACGAAGAGACATCGCCGTACCGCAATGTGGTTTTTCCTTGGAACATCTGATCAATGAAGCTCAGCTCGACGGACGAAACAACATTTGAGTACTTCCCGTCGTACTTCTTGTCAAGAATCGCTGACAGCAGCCTGGCGTCATGGAGTGTCTTGGTTCCACTAAGGGCATAGGATTCCCAATCAGTCGAATAGTCTCCAAGCGGCTGCGGCATCAGGTGCGCAACACTTCTGATGTACTCAAAATACTCGGAAAAATCCCAAGTTGTTCCGTCGAAATGGATTCTATCCAGCTTTATCACATCGCCTCACATCCAGGATACCCTGGAATATTCTCGCAAACTCTGTCTGGGCTCGGGGCAGTCATTTCAATCAGGGGCCCTATAGGTGGCCATCCTTTGAAGAATGATTTAAGTCGTGAAGCTCTCTGTGATGCTCTTCTAGCGGTTATTCCAGCCCGACGGGAGTAGTCATCCGAGATAGTATTACATTGAGCTTCCACACCATCGGGTAGACCATTGGGAGCGCCCTTGTGCCCATGCTTATTGAGCCATCCATCAGGTCCATATACGCCAGCCTCTACGCCTTTTGAATTGTGGACATGAATCTCAAATGAAGCGTTCCCGCCATAGTTAAAGGTATCGACTCGCCCCCAGAAGCCGTTACCGAGATCCACTGTAGCCAGATCCAACGAATCAACGAAGTTAATCGGATTGCCCATAACATACGCATAGCTATTGAGGCCACCGCTTAACCCAATCGGATCGCTCTGCACATACCTCGCAATGCTCGCATCGTAGTCGCGGAAGCCGTTGTACCAAAGCCCCGACTCCGCATCGTGGTACTGTCCGGGGAAGCCGATGTTCAGTCCGCCAATATCATCCTGCTGAACACTTCGTCCATATGCATAGTTGTATGCCTTCCAGACCGTCTGCCGCCCTGCGTTGGTCACGAAGTCCGGCCGGCCAAGGTGATCGGTATGGACGACGTTCAACTGTCCGTTTCGCGCCAGGCCCGCCAGCTCGCCATCGAACCAAAGGTAGTTGGTCCAGGTGCTGTCGGTCAGCTCGGACATCAACTGGTTCTAGCCGGCATAGTAGTAGCGGCTGGTGGCGTTGACGGCGGTGGTAACCGCCGTAGTGGCACCGATGTTCATGTCCTTCCCCTGGAACGCCCCTCAT
>NZ_JBMWDP010000084.1:0-1761 GCF_049545505.1 Stenotrophomonas sp. NPDC077421
GCCAGCACGCCGCGCAACCGCTATGCGCTCAGCGCCGGTGCCAAGGTTGCATTCCGCCCGGGCGTTTCGGCCTGGGGTGGGCTGGGCCTGATGCGCGGCGACAGCGGCTACCGCGAAGCCAGTGCGCAGCTGGGGATGTCCTACGCCTGGTAAAGGGTCGTGACAGCGGCGGACGGAGATGAGGACGCCGGGCACTGCCCGGCGTCCTTTTCTGCTTCCGGCGGCCCACCATCGTCGGCCACCTGAACACCCAATGCATGTACCGACAGGCGCGGCGTATCTGCAACTTCTTGCATGGGTCGCGTCGCATATCACCGCGACACTGCGCGTCCTAGCTGACACGTGCCGCACGCCACCCGACCGCCCTCACGTCGCCCTCCCCCCTTCAGGAAGGTGACGCCGGGAGGCGCACCGCCGGGGCGCGGCAATCACCTGACGTGCGCGGCCACGGTTTCCCACTGACGAGATCACTACGATGACTGGAACACCCTCCAAGCGGCCTGCCGTGCGCTCCCTTGCCTGTGCTGTGGCGTTCGCACTGGTTTCGCTGCCCCACGGCGCTATGTCCGAGGTCCTCGATGGCGAGACGCTGGTATTGAATCCAGACAGCAGCATTGAGGAATGGACCCTCCTGAACGGCGCGCAGCTTATCGTCGACGGAGCGGGTACCCGCTCCATCAATGCCTCCCAGAATTCGCGCGTGCAGATGCAAGGTGCCGCCGCCCAGGTGAACGACGACGAACAGGACGTGGTGAGGCTGCGGGACACGGCCGTGCTGGAAGCAACCTCGAGCACGTTCCGCGGCGGGAGCGTGCACCTGTCTGGCAACAGCTCGGCACATCTGGTCAACAGCGCCGTTCTGGTGACCCGTGCCGATGGCCTGGATCCCACCGGCCTCAGCGTGGGCGTGGATATCACCAGTACCGACCCGAGCCACGGCGCACGCGTCGTTCTGGATTCGACCCGCGTCCGCGTCGAAGACTCCACCGGCGGAATCAACAGTGGGCTCGGTGTGCGGATGACGGCTGGCCAGGTCGACATCGTCAACGGGGCACGGATCGAGGCGGACAACATCGGGGTGCAGCTGTTCTCTCGTGTGGAGGCCGCAGACCCGCTGCGCCTGCGCATCGACAATGCCACCGTGCAGTCCGGCCGGGGCGCCGCGATAAACGTGGCATCCATGCATGGAGTTGAAAACAGCGCCGAGATCGTGATTGCCAACGGCGCGCAGCTCATCGCCGGCGACGGCAATCTGCTGCTGATGCAGACGCGCGACGGGAGCGTGGATGCGGGTCGCATCGACGTGGACTTCACCGTCGACGATGCACGCCTTGGTGGCAATGTCACCTTCGATACCCGCACCATGAACGGCACGCTGGATGTCACGCTGCGCAACAATGCGCGCATCGACGGTCGCTTCATCAACGTCAGCCGCGCCGACATCGGCACCAACAGCACCTGGATGCTCACCGGCGACAGCAACGTCGGCCGGCTGCAGCTCGACGCCACCGGCACCGTCGCACTCGGCAACGGCAGCACCTTCAACACCCTCAGCGTGGACAGCTTCACCGGTGCCGGCGGCACGCTGCTGTTCAACACCGTGCTGGGCGATGACAGTTCGGCCACCGACAGGCTGGTCATCACCGGCGATGCCGACGGCCAGGCTGGCGTGCGCGTGCTCAACGCAGGCGGTGCCGGCGCCAGGACCGATCTGGGCATCGAGCTGATCACCATCGGCGGTGCGTCCAATGCGCAGTTCGA
>NZ_JBMWDP010000085.1:0-1519 GCF_049545505.1 Stenotrophomonas sp. NPDC077421
CCCGGGCGTTTCGGCCTGGGGTGGGCTGGGCCTGATGCGTGGCGACAGCGGCTACCGCGAAGCCAGTGCGCAGCTGGGGATGTCCTACGCCTGGTGAGGGTCCTGACAGTGCCATGTCCGAGCTCCCGACGGCGAGACCCGGGCATTGCATCCAGACAGCGGCGTTCAGGAAAGGCCACTTCTGAACGCCGCGCAGCGTATCGTCAACGGAGCGGATACCCGCTCCATCGACGCCTTCCGCGGTAGGCCTCCTCACTCTTCTGAATCCGGGCTGGCTGCTACCGGCAAGCCGGGTCCATCTGCAATTTCTTGCATGGGGTGGCCCGCCATTGGTCGCAACACTACACGTCATCGCTGACACAGATCGACGCTGGCGCCTCCCCCCTTCCCATCTTCACGACTCCGCTGCCTCCGATGGGGCGTGGGGCGCGCGGGGACGCGGCGATCACGTGACGTGCTCGGCCACATTTGCCCTCTGACGCGAGAACAGGACGATGACTTTGATGAAGACCTCTGCTGCCGGCCACCCGTCTGTGCGGCCCCTTGCCTGCGCGGTGATGCTGGCGATGGGCGTGCTTCCGCTCGGCGATGTGACGGCGCGCCAGCTCGACGGCGAACAGGCCGAGGTGGTGGCGGGCGAAACGCCCGAAACCTGGTCGCTGCGGAACGGGGCACGGCTGCTCGTCACGGGCGGGCACACCTACGACATCGATGTGACGGAAGGATCGGTGGACCTCACCGGCGCGACCGTCACGCGGCTGGTGAGCGGAAACAAGTCGGTAACACTCCGCGGGACGTCGGCCTTGCGCGCCGACGGCACTCTGTTCCAGGGCGGCGGTCTTTGGCTCACGAACGATTCAACCGCCCATCTGACGGACAGCAGCATCCAGGTGCAGGGCGTGACCGGTGCACTTGCCAGCGTCGGCGTGGACTTCCTGGGTCTGGGCGGTGACAGCGCCCACGCCACCCTCGACAACACGCGGGTGACGGTGGCCGACAACCCGGGTACCCCCGACTACAATTCGGGCCTGGGGGTGCGCATGGCCGCTGGCAGCAGCATCGACATCATCAATGGCTCGTATATCGATGCGGCCAATATCGGCGTCCACTTCTGGGGTACCGATGCAGCAGCAGGTACGACCCGTCTCCGGGTGGATGGCTCCACGGTCCGTTCCGGGCGCGGCGCGGCACTTCACATCGGGGCGGTATCGGCCGTCGACAAGGCGTACGACATTCTCATCGCCAACGACGCCAGGCTGATCGGGGGCGATGGCCATCTGCTGCGGGTTACCTCACTGCTTGGGGACCCCACCGCCAGTGTGAGTACGGTCGCTTTCACGGTCGACGATTCGCGCCTCCGCGGCGATGTCACCTTCGACACCCGCACCGTCACCGGCACGCTGGATGTCACGCTGCGCAACAACGCGCGCATCGACGGTCGCTTCATCAACGTCAGCCGCGCCGACATCGGCACCAACAGCACCTGGATGCTCACCGGCGACAGCAACGTCGGCCGGCT
>NZ_JBMWDP010000086.1:0-1489 GCF_049545505.1 Stenotrophomonas sp. NPDC077421
CGCTCCGTGCTGCTGGAGATGGCGGTGCTCGCCTCCGACGTTGCGCTGTCGCCCGTGACCCCGGAAATCCTCGCGGCCCGCGAGTTGCGGCGCGGCACCATGCAGTTGCTCGAAGACATAGCACCGTACCGGCACCTGGGCATCGAACCACCGGCGCTGCATCTGCTCATCAACCGCGTCCACCCGGTGTCGGCGAACGCTCGGCTGATCCAACAGGCCCTGCGCGACCTGTTTCAAGATCATGCCGGCATCCGGGTGCTGACCACCGACGTGCCGGCCATCGAGGCCTATCCGCGCGCCGCGACACGCGGCCTGCCGGTGCATCGGGTCGAGTACCGCCAGCCACCGGGCAGAGTCGCCCCCGCCGCGCTCCACACCATGCGCGACCTCGCTGGCGAACTGTTCCCGCAATGGCAGCACCGATTTGCCGCGGTGTCCGGCCGCCCGCCATTCCCTCTTGATACCGGGAGGCCCCATGGCGAACGCACATGAACTGGCCCGAGGCCACAAGCGGCTGCGCGCCCTGATCGAATTCGCTGTCGGTGAGGGCTGGCACGTCAAGCGCACGCCGGGCGGCCACCTCAAATTCACCAAGGCAGGCTGCGCCGCGATCTACACCAGTTCGACGGCCAGCGACCACCGAGCGGCCCTCAACGCCCGCGCGCAAATCCGCCGCGCCGAGCGCGAGGCCCGATCCCAGGCGCAGGGAGGCTGCCATGGCTGAGATCACCTCCCAGCAAATGGCCGGCAAACTGCTCGCAGCGGGGTTCGAGCGCAGCGGTCCGTCCGCGGCGGCCTTGAGCGACCCGATCGCCGACACGCCCATGGTCGTGACCCTCGACCAACTGCGTCCCTACGACCACGACCCACGCAAGAAGCGCAATCCGGCCTACGAGGACATCAAGGCGTCCATCCGCGAGCGCGGGCTGGACGCGGCACCGGCCATCACCCGACGGCCTGGCGAGGAACACTACATCATCCGCAACGGCGGCAACACGCGGTTGGCCATCCTGCGGGAGCTGTGGTCGGAGACCAAGGACGAGCGGTTCTTCCGCATATCGTGCCTGTTCCGCCCGTGGCCCAGTCGTGGCGAAGTTGTCATGCTGACCGGCCATCTGGCCGAGAACGAATTGCGCGGCGGCCTCACGTTCATCGAGCGCGCTCTCGGTGTCGAGAAGGCGCGCGAGTTCTACGAGCAGGAAAGCGGCACCACCTTGAGCCAATCCGAACTGGCCCGCCGCCTTGCGGCCGATGGCTTCCCGGTCCAGCAGTCGCACATCAGCCGCATGAACGACACGGTGCGCTACCTCCTGCCCGCGATCCCCGCCGTGCTCTATGCTGGCCTCGGCCGCCACCAGGTCGAACGCCTGTCGGAAATGCGCAAGGCCTGCATGATCGCGTGGGAGCGCTACGCCAACGGACGCACGCCGGACCAGGACTTCGACGAGTTCAACCAGTAAGTCTTGTCTCATTTTGATGTGAAGGCAGA
>NZ_JBMWDP010000087.1:0-1415 GCF_049545505.1 Stenotrophomonas sp. NPDC077421
TCACCTTCGCGGCCAAGCCGCGCAGCTTCGAGCAGAAGGTCAACCGTAAGCAGTACCGTGCAGCCATGTGCGCGATCCTGTCCGAGCTGAACCGCCAGGGCCGTCTGACGATCGTGGAGTCCTTCGATGTCGAAGCGACCAACACCAAGTCGTTGATCGCCAAGCTGGCCGGCCTGGAAGTGGGCAAGCGTCCGCTGATCGTCACCGAAGAGGCTTCCGAGCACCTGTACCTGTCGGCACGCAACATTCCCTACGTGGAAGTGCGTGACGTCCAGGGTCTGGACCCGGTGTCGCTGGTGGGTGCCGACACGGTCGTCATCACCGCTGACGCGGTCAAGAAGGTCGAGGAGTGGCTGGCATGAACGCCAACGAGAAAATCTTCAGCGTTCTTCGCGCTCCGCGAGTCTCCGAAAAGACCGCGCGCCTGCAGGAACATTCCAACCAGTATGTCTTTGAAGTGTCGAACGAAGCGACCAAGGCCGATGTAAAGGCCGCGGTTGAGCAGCTGTTCGATGTCAAGGTCGAGTCGGTCAACGTGCTGAACGTGAAGGGCAAGAACAAGTCCTTCCGTAACCGCAACGGCCGCCGCGGCGATTGGCGCAAGGCATACGTGCGTCTCGCCGATGGCCAGTCCATCGATGTAACGGCCAAGGCCTGAGGTACATCCCATGCCATTGATGAAATTCAAGCCCACTTCCCCCGGCCGTCGTTCGGCCGTGCGCGTGGTTACGCCCGATCTGCACAAGGGCGCACCGCACGCAGCGTTGCTGGAGCCGCAGAGCAAGTCGGGTGGTCGTAACCACCACGGCCGTATCACCACCCGTCACGTTGGTGGTGGCCACAAGCAGCACTACCGCGTCATCGACTTCAAGCGCAACAAGGAAGGCATTCCGGCGCGCGTGGAACGCATCGAATACGATCCGAACCGCACCGCCCACATCGCCCTGCTGTGCTACGTCGACGGCGAGCGTCGCTACATCATCGCACCGAAGGGCCTGAAGGCCGGTGACCAGGTGATCGCGGGCTCGGATGCGCCGATCAAGACCGGCAACACCCTGCCGCTGCGCAACATCCCGGTCGGTACCACTGTCCACGGCATCGAACTGAAGCCGGGCAAGGGTGCCCAGATCGCGCGTGCCGCCGGCGCCGCCGTGCAGCTCGTCGCTCGTGAAGGCATCTACGCCACCCTGCGCCTGCGCTCGGGTGAAATGCGCAAGGTGCCGGTCGAGTGCCGCGCCACCATCGGTGAAGTCGGTAACGACGAGCACAACCTGGAAAAGCTGGGCAAGGCTGGCGCCAAGCGCTGGCGCGGTGTCCGCCCGACCGTTCGTGGTGCTGCCATGAACCCGGTTGACCATCCGCACGGCGGTGGTGAGGCGAAGGCCGGCCAGGGTAACCCGCATCCGGTCACCCAG
>NZ_JBMWDP010000088.1:0-1355 GCF_049545505.1 Stenotrophomonas sp. NPDC077421
CAAGAGCGCGCGTGAGGGCCAGGACTTCTTCCCGCTGACCTGTGACTATCAGGAGAAGTTCTACGCCGGTGGCCGTATCCCGGGTGGCTTCTTCAAGCGCGAAGGCCGCGCGACCGAAAAGGAGACGCTGATCTCGCGTCTGATCGATCGCCCGATCCGTCCGCTGTTCCCGGAAGACTACAAGAACGAAGTGCAGATCATCGCCACGGTGATGTCGCTGAACCCGGACATCGACGGTGACATCCCGGCGCTGATCGGTGCCTCGGCCGCGCTGTCGCTGGCGGGTACCCCGTTCAAGGGTCCGATCGCCGCTGCCAAGGTGGGTTACAAGAACGGTGAGTACATCCTCAACCCGACCGTGACCGAGCTGAAGGATTCGGAGCTGGAACTGGTTGTCGCCGGTACCGCCAACGCCGTGCTGATGGTTGAATCCGAAGCCGCGCTGCTGTCCGAGGACGTGATGCTGGGCGCCGTGACCTTCGGTCACCGCGAAATGCAGAAGGTCATCAACGCCATCAACGAGCTGACCGTGGAAGCCGGCACCAAGCCGTCGACCTGGGTTGCCCCGGCCAAGAACGAGGCGCTGATCAGCGCCCTGCAGGAAGCCGTCGGCCCGCGTCTGGCTGAAGCTTTCCAGGTGCGCGACAAGCTGCAGCGCCGCGACGCGATCGCCGCGATCAAGAAGGACGTGACCGAGTCGCTGGCTGGCCGCGTGGCCGCCGACGGCTGGAACCCGGCCGAGCTGTCGAAGGAATTCGGCGAGCTGGAATACAGCACCATGCGCAACTCGGTGCTGGACACCAAGGTCCGCATCGACGGCCGTGCGCTGGACACCGTCCGCCCGATCGCCGTGCAGACCGGCATCCTGCCGCGTACCCACGGTTCCTCGCTGTTCACCCGCGGTGAAACGCAGGCCATCGTGACCATCACCCTGGGCACTGCCCGTGATGGCCAGGTCATCGACGCCGTGTCCGGTGAGTACAAGGACAACTTCCTGTTCCATTACAACTTCCCCCCGTACTCGGTGGGTGAGACCGGCCGCATGATGGGCCCCAAGCGTCGCGAAATCGGCCACGGCCGCCTCGCCAAGCGCGGCGTGCTGGCAGTGATGCCGTCGCTGGAAGCCTTCCCGTACACCATTCGCGTGGTGTCGGAAATCACCGAATCCAACGGTTCCTCGTCGATGGCTTCGGTCTGCGGTTCCTCGCTGGCCCTGATGGACGCCGGCGTGCCGGTCAAGTCGCCGGTTGCGGGTATCGCGATGGGTCTGGTCAAGGAAGGCGAGCGCTTCGTCGTCCTGTCCGACATCCTGGGTGACGAAGATCACCTGGGCGACATGGACTTCAAGGTGGCCG
>NZ_JBMWDP010000089.1:0-1188 GCF_049545505.1 Stenotrophomonas sp. NPDC077421
CGGCTGGGCAAGCGCTACTTTCCTGCCGACGCACGGAGCCGCTGAGCCATGAGCACCACCCGACACATTCCATTGCTGATCCTTGGTTCCGGCCCGGCCGGCTGGACCGCCGCTGTCTATGCAGCCCGCGCCAATCTAAACCCGGTGGTGATCACCGGCCTGCAGCAGGGTGGCCAGCTGATGACCACCACCGAGGTGGACAACTGGCCGGGCGACGCCCATGGCCTGATGGGCCCGGACCTGATGGCGCGCATGCAGGCTCACGCTGAGCGCTTCGAGACCGAAGTCATCTTCGACCACATCCACACGGCCGACCTGTCCCAGCGCCCGTTCCGGCTGATCGGCGACAGTCACGAATACACCTGTGACGCCCTGATCATCGCCACCGGCGCCACCGCCAAGTACCTGGGCATCCCGACCGAAGAGGCGTTCAAGGGCCGCGGCGTGTCCGCCTGCGCCACCTGCGACGGGTTCTTCTACCGTGACCAGGACGTGGTCGTGGTCGGCGGTGGCAACACTGCGGTGGAAGAGGCCCTGTACCTGTCCAACATCGCCCGCAAGGTCTACCTGGTCCACCGCCGCGACACCCTCAAGGCGGAAAAGATCATGCAGGACAAGCTGTTTGCCAAGGTCGCGGCCGGCAAGATCGAAACCGTCTGGCACCACCAGGTCGAGGAAGTGCTGGGCAACGATGCCGGCGTGACCGGTGTGCGCGTGAAGTCCACCCTGGACGGCAGCACCCGCGACATCGACGCGCACGGCTTCTTCGTGGCCATCGGTCATCACCCGAACACCACCCTGTTCGACGGCCAGCTGGCGATGAACAACGGCTACCTGGAAATCCGCTCGGGCCTGGGCGGCAACGCCACCCAGACCTCGGTGGAAGGCGTGTTCGCCGCAGGCGACGTGGCCGACCAGCACTATCGGCAGGCCATCACCTCCGCCGGCTTCGGCTGCATGGCCGCACTGGATGCAGAGCGCTATCTGGATGCACTCAAGATCTCCGATCAACAGCAGCACAAGAACGCCGCCTGAGTGCATCGGTGTGAGGAAGTCCAGATGGACAACGTCGATGTGGTGGTGATCGGAGGTGGCCAGGCGGGTCTTTCGGCCGGCTACTTCCTGCGTCGCAGCAGGCTGTCCTATGTGATTCTTGATGCTGAAACGTCACCTGGTGGGGCGTGGCAG
>NZ_JBMWDP010000090.1:0-1170 GCF_049545505.1 Stenotrophomonas sp. NPDC077421
GCGTACCCGAACGCGTGGCCGCGCCGCAGGTTCCCGCTCTTGGCGTGGTTGTAGTCGCAGCCATAGACCACCAGCGGCGGCGCCAGCAGCTCCTGGGCGACCAGCGACAGGCAGGCCATGCACGGCCCCACTTTGGACGCCTCGATGCGGGCTGCCTCGGCTGCGGTCGGCGGCGGCGCCTTGGACCACATCAGCGCGCGGCCTGGTCGGCCAGCCGCCAGCCGTGCTGCCAGGCTTGCGCCTTCTCGCTCAGAGCACCCGCCCGGCGGTTGGCGCCGTCCTCGGTCTCGCACTCGATCCATACCAGGTGCGGGTTGTCGCTCAGGCGCTGGCCGTTGAGCCGGGCCGAGTACCCTGCGTTGATCTCGGCGGCGAACCTGCTGCGGGTGCTGTAGGCGTTGAAGTCCATCAGGCAGTCCGCCGCAGCAGCACCAGGCTTGCCCCCACCAGTACCCCGGCCCAGGCGGGCGCACTCATCCCGAGCACAGCCAAAAATCCCGTCACGAACAAGACTGCATCCCACGTTGACCTCTTCATGGTCAGGCCCTCGCCAGCTCGTGGTCGCGCGGGACCGTGAACCCTGCAGCGCGCGCATGCCCACCACCGCCGTACAGCGCCGCCACCTCGCTCACGTCCACCGCGTCCGGCGTGGAGCGCAGGCTGAACACGCGGCCGGAGGCAGTGTCGTAGTAGCAGGCGGCGAACGGCCGGCCCTTGCCCATGAGGTGGCCGGCCTCGCTCACCAGCGCGCGCGGGATGCTCGCCGCCGGCACGCGGTAGTTCCCGATCACCAGCTCCCGGCGCGACAGCGCGACCTGCTCGGCCACGTCCTTTGCCCTGGCCCGCTCCAGCACCAGCCCCTGCTGGTACAGCGAGTAGGTCGTCTCGGCGGCCAGCGCGTCCCACGCCTGGAACGTGTACGGGTGACTGTGGACCGTCGCGCAGATCTCGCGTGTGTGCTGCAGGGCAAAGCGCCACAGGTCGCGGTCCTCGACGTGATCGAGGAAGGCCGGCCGTGCCTTGGCAGGGTGGAAGAAGTCCCACGCAATGCCGGCGCCGCTGCGGTTCATGTCGAACAGCGCGCACACGATGCCACTGCCGACACTGGCGTTGGCCGAGTAGTAGTCCCACGCCGCCCGCGCATCCGGCAGGCTGTCGAGGCGAACAACC
>NZ_JBMWDP010000091.1:0-1060 GCF_049545505.1 Stenotrophomonas sp. NPDC077421
GCGCCGATGCTGCGGGCGCTGCTGCTGTGGGATGGCGGCGAGCAGTACGCGCTGGGCCTCAACCTGCACCACATCGCCGGCGATGGCTGGTCGCTGGGCATTCTGGGCCGCGAGCTGAGCCAGCTGTATGCCGGCTACTGCCGTGGCGTGGAGGCATCGCTGCCGGTGCTGCCGGTGCAGTACGCCGACTATGCACGCTGGCAGCGGCAGTGGCTGGCCGAGGGCGAGCTGGAGCGTCAGCTGGGCTACTGGCGGCAGCAGCTGAGCGGCGCGCCGCCGCTGCTGGAGCTGCCCACCGACCATCCGCGACCGCTGCAGCAGGGCTATCAGGGCCAGGTGCAGGTGTTCCGGATTCCGGCGCAGGTGGAGCAGGGCCTGCAGGCGCTGGCGCGGCAGGAAGGGGCCAGCCTGTACATGGTGCTGCTGGCCGGCTTCAAGGCGCTGCTGTCCTGGTATGCCGGGCAGCAGGACATCGTGGTGGGTACGCCCACGGCCAACCGTGACCGGGTCGAGCTGGAAGGGCTGGTGGGCTTCTTCGTCAACACCCTGGTGCTGCGCGACCAGGTGGACTGGGGCGCGGACTTCGTGGCGCTGGTGCGCCAGGTACGTGGGACGGTGCTGGATGCGCAGTCGCACCAGGATGTGCCGTTCGAGCACCTGGTGGACGCGCTGCAGCCGGAGCGCCGGTTGAGCCACACGCCGTTGTTCCAGGTGATGTTCGACATGCAGGGCGAGCTGGCGGCCGGGGGCGGCGGGCTGGCGCTGGAGCAGGTGCAGGTGGCCGAGTTCGCGGCCGGTGAGCATCGCATCGCCAAGTTCGATCTGCTGCTGTCGCTGGGCCAGGACGGGCAGGGTCTGGGCGGTGCGCTGGAGTACAACGTGGCGCTGTTCGAGCCGGCCACGGTAGCGCGCATGTGCACGCACCTGGTGCGTCTGCTGGAGCAGGTGGCCGCCGCGCCGCAGGCGCGGCTGGACCGGCTGCAGCTGCTGGATGCGCAGGAGATGGCGCAGCGCCGCCGCTGGGACGGGCCTGCACTGCCGATGCCCTGGCAGGGCGGGC
>NZ_JBMWDP010000092.1:0-1035 GCF_049545505.1 Stenotrophomonas sp. NPDC077421
ATCCACGGAATCACCGGAGCCACCATTACGCCCACCGGGATGCCGGCGGCGTGCAGCCGCCGCATCGCACGCAGGCGGGCGTGCGGGGCCGAGGCGCGCGGTTCGAGCCGGGCCGACAGATGGGGGTCCAGCGAGGTCACCGAGAAGTCTCAAGGGGAACGCTGATCGATTGGCAGCGGCTGCTGTCGCCGGAAGCCAAGCCAGCATCGGCAACACAATGAAATGATTGCACGTTTGCTAACGATCTACATTATATTTTCGCCCGTACTTATCAGGCCGACTCAAAGAATTTTTGATTTTTGCGTTTCGAGAATGAAGATACATGGAGGGCACAAACATGACGACACCACCTATTAGCAACGATGCAGAGAATAGTAGCCAATCTGCTCTCAATGCAGTTGAAATCAACATTAGACCGGCCGGTGCAAGCGCAAGCAAAGTCAGTATGTAGCATGCTCCTGATTTCATGGCACCAAGCTCGGAAACTATCTCAGCACCGCAGTTATTGCATTTCGTTTCTATTTTTTTCTCTATCGAATCAGCGATGAGAAAAGCTTGGCCAGAAGCACTGCAGCTGGGGCAAGAAAATCGAAAGATTGATCTCATTCGCATATATTCTCTCCTAGTACGGCTGCAACTGCCGACGCCCCTGAATTGTTGTGAGCGGCCTTCAGTGCGGACCCATACATAGCAAGCATCGTAGTCGCGGAAGCCGTTGTACCAAAGCCCTGATTCTGCATCGTAGTACTGCCCAGGGAAGCCAATGTTCAGTCCGCCAATATCGTCCTGCTGAACACTGCGCCCGTATGCATAGTTGTATGCCTTCCAGACCGTCTGCTGCCCTGCGTTGGTCACGAAGTCCGGCCGGCCAAGGTGATCGGTATGGACGACGTTCAACTGCCCGTTTCGCGCCAGGCCCACCAGCTTGCCATCGAACCATAGGTAGTTGGTCCAGGTGCTGTCGGTCAGCTCGGACATCAACTGGTTCTAGCCGGCATAGTAGTAGCGGCTGGTGGCGTTGACGGCGGTGGTAAC